>DOON01000159.1:0-16927 GCA_003514865.1 Clostridiales bacterium | reverse complement strand
GAAAATAAAAAGATAGTATTTGTGAAGAATAAATAATGAATAGGCGTTGATGATTATGAGCGAATTAATCCAAAGTTCTAAGACTATAAAAAATCAGGATTTATTTTTGCGTTACCAGCAAACTAAAGATGTTGAAGTCAGAAATCAAATTTTTGAAAAATATAGATACATGGCGGAGATAATATCACGAAAATATAACAATAAGGGTATTGAACATGAGGACATTTATCAGATAGCCTGCATGGGTCTTATTTATGCTATAGAGAGATTTGATATTACCAAGGGTTTTGAATTTACAAGCTTTGCAACTCCAACAATTTTAGGGGAAGTAAAAAAATATTTCAGAGACAAAGGGTGGGCTATTAAAGTCCCACGTAAAATCCAGGAGATATCAAAAAAAGTAAATGACGTAAACAACTTATTGAGCGCACAGTTTAACCGTGCGCCAACAATAAAGGAGATAGCAGAATATATAGAGGCTACGGAAGAGGATGTTTTGGAAGCCTTCGAGGCAGGAAAAATGTTCAATTCGCAGTCCCTGGATGAAAAATTTGATTCAAGTGGTGATGACAGCGATTTGTCCCTTATGGATGTTGTGGGTCAGGATGATGTACATTTTTCAAGAATAGAAAATGAAGATTTCATACAAAAGTCCATGGATAAATTGAATGAGCTTGAAAAGAAAATAATATTAAAAAGATTTTATTCTAACAAAACACAGAGTGAAATTGCAAAGGAATTGAATATTTCTCAAATGACTGTATCGAGAATAGAAAAAAAATCTTTGGAAAAATTAAGAATAGAATTCAATAAATAACAGCAGGAATTAAAAATGGAGGCAATATGAAAAAAAGAGGAAAATTTTTCACTACCGGCTTAATCATTGCTTTGTTTCTGTTGATTAATTTTTTCGGAGGAGCGATAAAATTTTCAACAGATTATTTGTGGTTTAAAGAAGTAGGGTATACCCAAACATTTTTAACTAAAATAAAGGCCCAGCTGATAATAGGAATTCCCTTATTTTTTATTCTGAGCGTATTATTGTATATTTTTATAAGCAAATTAAAAAAGAAATATGATTTAGAAACAGGAATTGTGGATGTAAAGATAAATAAAAGTGTGAGTCTGTGGATAAAATTATTTTCTGTGCTTATAAGCTTCTTAATTACGTCAAATGTTGTTTCAACAATGTGGTTTGAAATTTTACAGTTTTTCAACAGTGAAATTTTTGGAGCAACCGACCCTGTTTTTAACAATGATTTAAGCTTTTACATTTTCAGGCTGCCTTTGATTAATACCACAGTTAATTTCATAATCAATATTTTGTTTATGCTTATTGTTGTTACGGTATTATTTTATGGTTATTTTGCAATAAAGGATAGCATTAAAAATATATCGGGGCAATTTGAAAATTTCAGGAATAATCCTGTTCAATTAGATTTAAGCTCCGTATTAAATAAAAAATTTGCTGCCAAAATAATAAATCAGGTATCAGTTATAGGTATATTTTTGTTTATGTTTTTAGGTGCAAGATTCATGCTTAAGAGCTATGATTTGCTGTACTCCAGGCTCGGAAGAGTTTTTGGCGCAGGATTTACGGATATTAATATAACGCTTAATGTTTACAGGATAATAGCTGTTGGATGTATTGCGGCATCGGCGGCATTTTATATGGGAGCAAGAAAGAAAAATATTAAAGTCGCTTTGGCGGTGCCTGCGGCGTTAATTTTTATATCAATTACCGGAACTGTATNNAAGGCCGTACTATGTATTCAAGGATGTTGATGTTGACCGATACATAATTGACGGGGATTATAAGCAGGTATTTCTCTCCGCCAGAGAGCTGGACCAGAACCGCCTCAATGAGCAGGCAAGGACATGGGTAAACCAGTATTTGAAATATACTCATGGTTATGGAATAACTATGTCTCAGGTTAATGCGGTTACGCCTCAGGGGCAGCCGGAGATGCTTGTAAAAAATATTCCTCCTACTACAAATACGGATATTAACATTTCAAGACCGGAAATATATTACGGTGAAACACAGAATGACTACATAATTGTAAATACAGATGAGATGGAATTTGACTATCCTTCAGGCTCTGACAATGTGGAAACACTGTATAAGGGTGATGTCGGAATCAGGCTGTCATTTATAAACAAGCTTTTGTTCAGTATAAGAGAGGGAAGCTACAGACTTCTGATTTCCAATAACATAAATTCTGATAGCAGAATATTGATAAACAGAAACATAGTGAAAAGAGTCTCTAAAATAGCTCCATTTTTGCACTTTGATTCCGATGCGTACATTGTAGTTAACCAGGAAGATGGCAAGCTGTACTGGATTATAGAAGGATTTACCGCAAGCAGTAGATTTCCATATTCTCAGCCCACTGAACGGTTTGTTGAGGGATACAGCGTCAACTACATAAGAAATTCAGTTAAGGCTGTTGTAGATGCCTATGACGGTTCAACAGATTTTTATATCTCAGATGAAAATGACCCTATCATAAAGACATACAATAAAATATTTACAGATTTGTTCAAACCAATCAGCCAAATGCCTGATGGATTGAAAAATCATGTAAGATACTCGCAGAAATATTTTGATGTTCAATCTGACATGTATAGACTTTATCATATAGAAAACCCAACAGTTTTCTTCGGGAGAGAAGATTATTGGGATAGTGCAAAGGAAAAATACATGGATCATGGAGAGGAAGAAGTAGGCTCCAGCTATCTTATGTTCAAGCTTCCTGACGAGGAAAGAGTAGAATTTCTTCTGACCACTCAGTATACACCTCAGAATAAGGATAATATGATTGCGCTTCTTGCTGCAAGAAATGACGGGGATAAGTATGGGGAGCTGATTTTGTATGAATTTCCTAAAACTAAGACTATTCCCGGTCCAAATATGATAGAGACGAAAATAGACCAGGATACAGTGATATCATCACAGATCACTCTGTGGAGCCAGGTCGGGTCAACGGTACTCAGAGGAAATACGCTGGTTGTTCCAATAGAAGATTCATTGCTTTATGTGGAGCCCATTTATCTTAAATCAGATACTGAAAGCAATTTCCCTGAAATGAAAATGGTGGTTGTGTCATTCGGAGAAAAAATCGTTATGGAGCCAACTCTGGAGCAAGCCATAGAAAAGATATTTGGAGTACATAAGGAAGAAGAGAAGAAGCCTGAAAAAGAATATAACAATACAAATATAAATGATTTAATAGAACAGGCCAATAATTTATTTTCAGAAGCGACAAAAGCTTCTCAAAACGGAAATTGGGCTTTGTACGGAGATAATATCAAGAAGCTGGAGAACATATTAAATCAGCTCAATTTATTAGCTAACGGGGCAAGCCAAAATGGGTCAGAAGAAAATGCCGCAACTGAATAAAAGTTTGACAACGACCAAATACTTTATTAAAATAAAGAAAAACAGGAGGTCTGTATGAATTTTAAATTTAATCATTTTAATTTTAATGTTCTTGATTTAGAAAAAAGCGTTAGTTTTTATAAAGAGGCCTTAGGTCTTACAGAGATAAAAAGAAAAGAGGCATCAGACGGTAGCTTTATCTTAATTTATGTAGGAGACGGTGAATCTGATTTTAGCCTGGAGCTGACATGGATGAGGGACCGAACCGAACCTTATGACCTTGGAGAGCAAGAATTCCATTTGGCCATGGCGGTTGACGATTATGAAGAAGCCTTTAAGAAGCATCAGGAAATGGGATGTGTGGAGTATGTAAATGAATCAATGGGAATTTACTTCATTACGGACCCAGACGGATATTGGGTTGAAATAGTAAGGAAAAAAGGACGGTAAAACCGTCCTTAATTTTTATGTGCAAATCTATAATATATTAATTATATTGCTATAACTGCAATGCAGAAAATTGCGTAGTATACGAACAGAGGATTTTGCATACCCCCGTACAGTATAAACAAAGAGCCTAATATGGCCAGCAAGGGGAAGACATATCCCTTTATTCTGCTTTGTATTTCACCTTTGCGGGCAAGATTTATTACGGCAATATACATTAAGATAAATCCGATATAGTTTATTACTATAGATATTTCCGAAACATCTGAGTTAGGAAGAAGATTTAATTTCTGTGTTACATAATGTATAAGCATCCAAACCATGTTTATTATAAATGTTATAATGCCTGACTCAATAGGAATGCTATATTTCTCAGAAATGGCAGAAAAATTGTCGCTTCCTGGAAACATTTTTCTTATTGATAAAGAATAAGGCAATCTTATCATCCCTATGATAATACCGTTAACAGTACCTATAACTGAAATAACTATAAAGGTCAGTATTATTTTTGCTCCCATTGGTCCGAACAGCATTAATGCCGCTTCATTCACATGAGCATCCCCCATTTTCATTACATTATCAGCTCCTATGAGAGTTGATATACCGGTAAAATACAATACGTAAATTGTCAGTATAATAATGGGTGAAATAACCAGAGCCAAAGGAAGGTTTCTCTTGCTGTTTTTTATTTCATGTCCCACAGCCGTTGAGATTATCCATCCGTCAAAGGAAAAAGCAATAGGGCCTATCGCTGCAATCCATCCCAATCCCGCATTGCCGGCAGCGCTGATATCACTTTGAAGCACAGGAATAGGATTTCCAAATATAATTCCTGCAGCCGCAATTATAATTAATGGCAAAAGCTTAATTAACGTTGATGCATTTTGTAAATATCCTCCGGTTTTATAAGAAAGAATGTTAATAAAATAAAGTACTGCAATAACGGCAACTCCGATTAATACCTGCATTTCGAGGGTGGAATTCATTCCAAACAGCATCGTGATATAAATTCCTGAAACCCATGCCACCACGCATGTAATTGTTGGGTAATAAATAAATGTCTGAAACCATCCGTAGGCACAAGCTGTGGATTTGCTCCAGAATGTGTCACAATATGCTATTATTCCTCCCGCCTCGTCAGTTCTCAGAGCGAGCTCTGAAATAGATAGACTTCCGAAAATTATGCTGAATGCAGCAATTACAAATACCACAATTCCAAGCAGAATATTGCCTCCGGTAAATACAAGCACATTATCACTTTTAAAAAAGATTCCTGATCCGATTACTATTCCCACTATCATTGCAATAGTTGTAAATAGGCTATACTTTTGTTGCTTCATTATAATGTCTCCCTGATTTATTTTGTCATTAAAAATACAATGTAATTAACAGTATATAGTTAAAGTATTTTAAGTTCAAGCAAAATTATTTTCTCAAAAAATATAACATTAATACTTGTTAAAATGATTTATTTGCTGCTAAAATGGGGTATAGTATGTACAAGTCAAATTGAATGCAGGTGAGCATATGCAAGCAGGAAATAATTTATATTTATCGAAAATAAAGAAAGAAGATTTTGAAAAAATTTACGACTGGTTTAAGGACGCTGATTTTTTAAAATTTTATGATTACGTCCCACCCGCACCTCAGGAAAAGGATGAGGTTGACAAAATATTTAATGATTATGAAAAAAGTGAAGAAGCTGAAGTATTTGCCATAAGGCTCTTAAACGACAATGATATTATAGGAATAGCGGGGTATGATGACATTGTTCATGAAAACAAAGTGGCAACATTGTTTATTGGCATAGGTAATAAAAATATTCGTGGAAAAGGATACGGGAAGGAAGCCCTGAAGATTCTTCTTGATTACGGGTTCAGTGATAGAGACTTTCATAGAATACAGCTCAATGTTTTGGAATTTAATCACAGTGCAATTGCCTTATATGAAAAAGCAGGATTTAAAAAAGAAGGTGTATTCAGAGAATTCGTTTTGAGAGAAGGAAGCCGATATGATTTGTATTTGTATGGGCTTTTGAGAAGAGAGTGGGAAAATAAAAATGCTTTGTTGTGTAATCAAGTAAGTAAATAAATTGATAGTCTAAGAACAGGACATTAAGTGCCTGTTCTTTTTTTTCTGCACTAAGTTTCTTTACTTACAAATTTCTTTTCTGTCCTATCATCATTTTCGGCGTATTAATTATAATTATATATTTTGACATGATTAAGGAATATGAAAGAGTATATAACTTTAAAAAAATATTTAATATAAGAATGGGCAAGGTTTTAAGGGCAAATGATAGAACACCATATCGCTCAATGTGTCTTGTTACTAAGGAAGAATATGAATCAAGACAGGAGTATTTAGAGAAAGTAAGTATGTGATGAATGCAAAATTATTCTTACTAAATTAGACTTCCATATTTTGAAAAGGTATGATAAAGTATTAACAAAAGTGCGGAGGTTATATAATGTTAAATGTACCCATTAAATGCATTGATCTTATTTTAGAGCAAGCGGGAGTTATTGCAATTACAGACAAGTATGCAAGATATATATTTGTAAATAAAATGTGGCAAGAACATACAGGTATTTCTGAAGAATATGCAATAGGAAAAAATACCCATGATATAATTGAAGGCTCAAGAGCAATAGCAGCTATAAAATCTAGAAAAGTTATAACAGCTGATATCTTTATCAAAAAGAAGGATGGTACAAACTTACCTGGAGTTATGACATATTATCCGATATTGGACGATGAAGATGTTGTAGGTTGTTTTATTTATTCTTCGTTTGAATCCATGGAACAAGCTATGTCATTTTCGGAAAAATTGGAGTCTATAACTGCAGAATATGAATTCTTAAAGGGCGAAATGAGAAAAAGAAGTGGTGCCAAATATGTCATTGATGATATTATTGGCGAAAGTGATGCTATGAAGATGCTTAAAGAACAGATATATCTAGCGGGAGCTTCGAACTCCACTGTTCTTATTGAAGGTGAAACAGGAACAGGTAAAGAACTAGTTGCTCATTCAGTACATAGCTGCAGTTTAAGAAATATTTTCCCGTTCGTAAAGGTAAACTGCTCAGCCATTCCATCTAACTTAATGGAGTCAGAATTTTTTGGGTATGAAGAGGGGACATTCACAGGTGCTAAAAAGGGAGGAAAAAAAGGAAAATTTGAAATAGCTCATTTAGGAAGTATTTTTTTAGATGAAATAAATCAAATGGATTTAACAATACAGCCAAAATTGCTTAGGGTACTTCAAGAAAGAGAAATTGAGAGAATAGGTTCAAGTGAAAGCCTACCAATTGATACTCGTGTAATTACAGCTTCAAACGTTTCACTGAGAGAAATGATAAAGCGCAATGAGTTTAGAAATGATTTATATTATCGCTTAAATATTATCAACATTGTTATTCCTCCATTGCGTAACAGAAGGGAAGATATACCGTTATTGGTTGATCACTTGATTGATAAAATAAGTGATAAAATGGGAAGAGATATAGAAGGAATCTCGAATAAGGCATTAGAATATTTAAAACAAAGGGACTGGCCGGGAAATATAAGAGAACTTCAAAATATAATAGAAAAAGCAATGAATGTTGCGAGAAAAAATGAGTTGACTTTGGCTGATTTCAGAAAAATTGAATCATTTGATTCAATTAACCAAACGCCAATCTATATGCAAAAGGAAAATTTATTGAGCAGTAGTGATGAAGAAGGCCCGGCAGCAACATTGATGAACAAGAAAAATACACTTGAAAAGGATACTATCATAAAGGCCTTGGAGTCTTGTGAATATAATAAGTCAAAGACAGCAAAAATGTTAGGTATATCAAGAACGCTTTTATATCAAAAGTTAAAAAAATATAATTTGGATAGTGTAAACATACATTGACAAAAACATGTCACAAAAGTTTACAGTGTACACATCGTGTACACTGTTTTTTTTTATTTTTTGTTTGCAAAATATTCTGATTCGTAAAAAAATAACAAAATTTTATTTTGCATAACAGCTGATTTTCATGGATTCCTTGTTTTAGTAAAAATTATTTTTGAAAGATTGATCCTTATTTGGCATGGGTCTTGCTTATATATTGGTANNCCAAAATTGGAAAGAAAGAAGGTAGTAGTTATGTTTGATTTCACAGAAAGTCAACTGGAACTTCAACAAAAGGTTCGTAAGTTTGTTGCTGAACACATTTTTCCTAACCTTGACTTGATTGATAAAGGTGAATATCAAGAGGAACTGTTTAAAGAATGGTGTAAGACCGGACTAGTAACATTGGTAGCACCAAAAGCAGTTGGAGGAATTGAGCTTGATACAAAGAGCTGTGCAATAGTGATGGAAGAACTAGGATATGGCGATGTAGGGTTAGCTACAGGGTTTGGTGCGAACAATTTAGGTTCATATCCTTTGTTAATTGCAGGAACACTTGAACAGCAAAAACAACATTTTACCCCGATTTTAGAAGGAAAATATGGAGCATTTGCTCTTACTGAACACGGCGCTGGCTCCGATGCCGGTGCTGTTGCAACAACTGCTGAAAGAAAAGGTGACGAATACATATTAAATGGCACTAAATGCTTTATAACTCAAGGTGGATATGCCATAGATATGAAATCGTCCATGGTAGTATTTGCCTCCACAGACAGAACATTAGGAAGCAAGGGACTAAGCGCATTCCTGGTAAACGGTGGGACTCCGGGAATAAAAGTAGGTAAGATTGAAGATAAGATGGGAATCAGGGGCTCACAAACTGTTGAGTTAGTAATAGAAGATTTACACGTACCAGTATCAGCTCGTCTTGGCAACGAAGGTGATGGAATGAAAATCGCTATGAAGACGCTTGATTCTGGAAGATTGATGGTGGCTGCACAAGCAGTTGGATGTGGACAAAGAGCACTTGATTTAACTGTTGATTATGTTAAGAATCGCATTGAAAATGGAAAACCATTATCTAAGCAACAGGCTATTGCATTTAAGATTGCTGAAATGGAATCAATGGTTGAAGCAGCAAGACAACTTGTTCATAGAGGAGCATTATTAAAAGATAGTAAACAACCGTATTCTCATCATTCCGCTATTACAAAACTATTTGCAACTGAAATGGCAATGACAGTAGCAAATGAAGCTATGGAAATAATGGGGACTTATGGATATACAAAAGATTCGCCAATTGAAAAAATTTGGAGAGATGCAAGAATTCTTTCAATATATGAAGGAACAAATCAAGTCCAAAGACTTGTTATATCAGGTGCATTGCTGAAAAAGTAGAAAGGTAGGAGGTGTGAAAAATGATAATGGAGTTAAGCGAACAAAGACAATTGTTTATTAAGGGATTTGAAGATTTTGCAAAGGCAACTTTAGAACCAATTGCATTTGAAGATGATAGAAATGCTAGATTTCCTAAAGAAATTATCAAAAAAATGGCGGAAAAAAATTTCTTTGTTTTGACTGTACCAAATCAATATGGCGGAGAGGAAGCAGACTTTGTAAGTATTGCAGATATGGCAGAAGCACTTGGTTATGCTAATGGTTCAGCTGCTGCAATTGCTATAACACATTTGGTTATGGCAGAACAAACTATATTAAAATATGGTACAGAAAATCAAAAGAAGAAATATTTACCTGATTTGGTTAAGGGTACAAAGCTTNNCAGTTAAAAATGGTGATGCTTATACATTAACAGGTAAAAAAACATATGTTGCAAACGGTGGTGCTGCTGACTTATACGTAGTGATAGCACAGTCAAGCGAAGCAGATGGACTAAATGGCCTTTCAGCATTTATAGTAAATGCTTCTAATATAAAGATTTCAAAATCTATTGATAAGCTTGGATTAAGATCTTTTCCGACAGCTGAGTTAGAATTTAATAATACTGCAGCTGAGCTTTTAGGAAATGAAGGCGAAGGCTTAAAGATTGCAGTCGATATACAGGCAAGAGGTGACATAGCATTTGGAGCAACAGCAGTAGGTTTAGGAAAAAAAGCTTTAGAAGAATCAGTAAAACATGCTAAAACACGTGTGCAGTTTGGTTCTCCTATAGCAAAAGTACAGGCCGTTCAATGGATGTTAGCTGAAATGGCTGAGAAAACACATGTTTTAAACAAACTTACTTTTGATGCTGCAGCTAGTGTTGATAATGGTGAAGACTATTTAGAGAATGCTACATATTTAAAAATGTATGCGCAGAAAGCAGCATTTGAAATAGGAACTAACGCTGTTCAGGTACATGGTGGTACAGGTTATAGCAGAGAAGCAAATATCGAAAGATATTTCAGAGATTTAAGAGGATTATTCAATGTTGAAAATGTAAATGAATATCCACAAAAAATAATAGCTGGTAATTTATTAAAATAGATTACATTTAAATTAAAGGAGGTGCCTTAATTGAATATTTTACATGAATTTGAGTTTTTTAAACCCAAAAGCAAAAAGGAAGCATTAGAATTAGTGAAAAGCCAGGGTAGTAAGGCAAAGGTATTAGCTGGTGGTACTGATTTAATCATTCAGATGAAGGAAAAAATGATTAAACCAGATGCAATCATTGATATCAGTGATTTGGAAGAATTGAAAGGAATTAAGTGCGAAGAAGGTAAAGGAGCAGAAATTCTATCTTGTACGAAATTAGTTGATATAGAATTTAATGCAGGTCTTCAGAAGAAGTATCCAGCTTTAACTCATGCAGTAGGTCAGCTTGGTTCAAACCAAGTAAGAATTATGGGGACAATGGGCGGTAACTGCTGTCACTCATCACCAGCCGCTGAAACTCCAGCTCCATTATCAGCTTTAGGAGCAAAGGTTGTAATAGAAAGCGTTGACGGTGAAAGAGAAATGACAATTGAAGATTTCATTCAAGGAAACCGTAGAAATTCTGTGAAGGAAGGAGAAATTTTAACTAAATTTATACTTCCTGAACCAGTTAAAAATTCAGCATGCCGTTATGGTCATATTGGATTAAGAAATGCCATGGAAATAGATTGCGCTAACATGGCAGTTAACATTGAATTGAAAGAAGATAAAGAAAGTATTAAATCTGTTAAGTTAGTTATGGGTTCAGTAGCAATCAGACCATTAGTATCACAAGCAGTTCCTGCTCTTTTGGTAGGCAATAAACTAACTGAAGAGCTAGTTGTTAAAGCTGGTGAAGCAGCTCAAAGCGAAGCAAAACCAATATCAGACGTAAGAGCCTCTGCTGAGTATAGAAAAGAAGTAATAGGCGCTTTGGCACGCAGACTCGTTAAAGAAGCTTATGAAGCTGCAAAGGAGGCGTAAAAATGAATAAACAAGTTATTAAATTAGATGTTAACAATCGTATATATGAAGTTTTAGTATCTCCAACAGACCTTCTTGTTGATGTTTTAAGAAAACAATTGGGTTTTACCGGAACTAAAAAAGGTTGCGGACAAGGAGACTGCGGAGCTTGTACAATATTAGTTGACGGAAAGGCTCATTTATCTTGCTTAATGCTTGCAGTAAGTAGTGAAGGTAAGAAGATAACAACTATAGAGGGAATTGCAAATCAAGAAACAGGTGAATTGCATCCATTACAAAAATCATTCTTGGACCATGGTGCTGTTCAATGCGGTTTCTGCTCACCAGGTATGANNGTATGATTTTATCATCAATGGCTTTGATAGAGGAAAATCCAAATCCTACTGAAGAAGATATAAAACATGCTTTAGAAGGAAACCTATGCCGTTGTACCGGTTATGTACTAATTCTAGAAGCAGTAGAGTCATATGTTAAGGCTCTTTCTCAAGGGGAGGTGTAAAAAGTGGGTAAAATGTACGAAGTATCAAACAAATACAACAATTATAAAGAATACGAAAGAGAATTTACTGAAGTAGGAAGAAGCATCCCACGTCTGGACGGTCCTGCAAAGGTAACAGGTAAAGTACAATATACTGACGACCTGGTTTTACCAAGAATGACTTACGGTAAAATATTAAGAAGTCCACACGCTCATGCAAATATTAAAAACATAGATTATAGCGAAGCTTTAAAGCTTGACGGAGTTTTAGCAGTTATTACCGGAGAAGATTGTCCAATTCCTTATGGTATAGTTCCTCACAACTGTAATGAGCATGCTTTGGCAGTAGGAAAGGTGCGCAACTGGGGTGAAGGCGTTGCAGCGGTAGCAGCAATTGACGAAGCTACAGCTGAAAAAGCTTTGGAACTTATCAGAGTTGAATATGAAGTATTAGAAGCAATAGTTGACCCAAGGGAATCAGTAAAAAGGGATGATTTAAGAATTCATGAGGATCATCCTAATAACATAGCATATGAAGGAACCCAGGTTTATGGAGATCCTGACAAAGCTTTAGAGAAATCTGACTATGTAATNNAGGAAAGTTACATTTGTATGCAACATGCCAGGTTCCACACTATACACATCAACAGTTGTCAAAAGTTCTTGAACTGCCTATGAATAAAATAAGAATCACTGTTCCTTTAATTGGTGGCGGATTCGGAGGTAAAGGTGTTGCCTCACAGGCTGACTTCTGTTCTTCAATACTTTCAAGAAAATTAGGAAGACCTGTTAAAATAACATATGAAAGAAATGAAGTATTTGCTACAAACAACGGCCGTCACCCATGCTACATGAAATTTAGAATGGGATTTGACAAGAATGGTAAGATAACTGCTGTAGATTTCAACAACTTAATGGATGGCGGAGCTTACTCAGGATGGGGTATCGTAGTATTGTTCTACACAGCATCAATGGTACATATCCCATACATGATTCCAAACGTAAGATTTGAAGGTAAGAGAGTGTTCACTAACAAACCTACTTGTGGAGCGTAACGTGGACTTGGTGGTGTGCAGCCTAGATTTGCAATGGAACAATTATTGGATGAAGCGGCTGAACATTTTGGTATGAGTCCTTATGAAATAAGAAAATTGAACGCAGCAGAATCCGGCTACACAGCAAAGAGTATGATGTATGTACCTCATACAGAATATAAAAAATGCTTAGATGAAGTTGTTGAAAAATCAGGTTACCTGGAAAAACACGGCAAGTTGCCTTTTGGTAAAGGTATCGGTCTTTCAGGAGGATATTATATTTCCGGTACATCATATACATTATATCTTTCTTACAAACCACATACAGTTGCTACGATTAAAATAGATGAAGAAAATGGAGTTACATTATTCTGTGGCGCTACTGACATAGGACAAGGTGTTGACACAGTTATGGCTCAAATGGCGGCTGAAACCCTTGGAGTTAAAACAGAAGATGTTAAAGTAATACCAAGAGATACAGAATTATCAACATTTGACCTTGGAACATTTGCAAGCCGTTTGACATTTGCTACAGGTTGGGCAATAAGACAGGCTGCCGAAAGAGTTAATGCTGAATTATTCCCTGTTGCAGCATCAATTATGGGATGCAGAGGCGATGAAGTGGCAGTTAAAGATGGATATTTCTATTCAATATATGAACGTGGCAGCAAACGACAGAACAAAGAAGTAAAATGGACAGACGTAGTTACAATGTATATTGAATCAAACGGTCCACTTACATGTTCAGGACAATTCACTCCTCCAAGACGTAAAGGTATACAACAAGGTGGTAATATTGGTCACTCACCATCATTTGGTTTTAGTGCTCAAATTGCTGAAGTTGATGTAGATTTAGAAACAGGTAAAGTTAATGTAGTTAAAATAACTGAAGCAGGTGACTGCGGACAGCCAATTAACCCAATGAGCGTTGAAGGTCAGGTTCACGGATCTATCCAAATGGGATTAGGTCAGGCATTATATGAAGAAATGCAGATAGCTCCAGATGGAAAATTCCTGAATCCATCACTTCATGACTATAAGATGCCAACAATCAGAGATATGCCTAAGATTGATGCTAGTATAGTTGAAGCTTTTGATCCATCAGCTCCATATGGTGGTAAGGAATCTGGTGAAGGCCCAATTCAGCCTACTATACCGGCTATATTTAACGCAGTATATGATGCTATAGGTATAAGATTTACAGAAATGCCTTTAACACCTGAGAAAGTATTAAAAGCAATAAAAGCTCAACAAAATAACAAATAGTCAACCCTTAAATTTCATGATATTCACCAAATTACTGCGGCAGCTGCTAAAGCTGCCGCAAAATCCAAATTATTTTAAGTTATTTAAGTAAAAAAGAGATAGAGAGATGAGGTAGTTATGAGAGAATTTAAGTTTAGAGCTTGGGATGATGAAGTTAAAAAAATGTACTCACCGGAGGATCTTGAGCAGCCAAGTGTAAAAGATGATGTTAAGAAAACAATTTATTGTTATTTGTCTTATGGCGTTTTACAAATTTATGATTTTAGAGAAGAAGATCCAATACAATTTGTCCCTATGCAGTCTACAGGATGGTTTGATAAAAATCAAACTGAAATTTACGAAGGTGATATTGTACAAATGGAAAATACAATATATCAAGTAATTTGGAGTGAAGAAATTTCTGGTTTTATTCTTTTATCTACAGATGGAGTAATAATGATGGGCGGAGATTATATTGCTGATGAAATTGAAATTATCGGTAATGTATATGAAAACCAAGAATTAATCAACTATAAATATTAGGAGGGACGGATACGAGATTAAAGGACAAAGAGTTTCTCTTAAATATTTTAGACGGTAAAAGATTAGATTTTTATTTAGAAGATGATATGTTTGAAATAGAAGGTCGCGCTAAAAAGATTGATGAAAAAATAATAATAGAGGTTCTTAATGCTGTGGGACATGTTCTTCAGATTAGCGGTCAATATCTCAAACTTTCTCATAATTATAATAAATTGTATGGAGAAAGAATTGACACAGGAAAAGTCTTTGAGATGGAAATTAACAGAGTTTATGATCTTTATGTAGATCCAGTAGCAGAAGATTTTATAAAAATGAAAGAATCTGGAGTTGATCAGTTTTTCAAAAAACAAACTGATACTCTAGTATGGCATGAAAATAATAGATGGGTAATAGAGCTAAACAAAATAAATATGTATTTTAGTGGTAACAGGTATTATTACATTTCAGTAGAAGAATTATTTGATTCAAATAAAGAACATATGGCAGGAGACTGGCAAGCTGTTTATTTTAGCTCAGAAGTAGAAGCATAACATTTTAAATAGGAGAGGATGACAATGGGAAAAGTTATAGTAGAAACAAATTACAGCAGATTTAAGCCAGTTGGTCAAAACGACATGTGTGCAACATGTCCTTCTGGTTGTAAAACCTCTTGCGCTAGAGTTCTTGCACAAAGTCATGAAATCCATGAGGAAGAAGACTTCAAAGACTTTAAAGTTGAATTTAATTTTAATAAAGCTGATGAAAAATTTAGTATCTGAATCTAAGATGTATATTAGTTTTATATTTTAATCTTAATTGTTAAATAATAAACAACCTAAATGGAGGTTAATATGGAGCTTAAAAAGAAAAGATGGTTTGTTCTTGGAGCAAGTTTATTAATTAATTTGTGCATAGGTTCAGGTTATGCATGGAGTGTTTATGCAGGTCCACTAATTAAAACTTTTGGCTGGTCTGCAGCTGCAACAGCATTAACATTTACAATTTCAAATGCAGTTAGCCCAATTTGTATGATTACTGGAGGAAAAATTCAGGATAAGTTTGNNTTAAGGCATTGGGAATTACATACTTAGTAGTAATATTAGTTGGTTCACAATTTATTATGAAAGCACCTGCAGGGTATAAACCTGAAGGCTGGAAACCTACTGCAATTACAGCTGTATCTTCAAATACAGGAAAAGAAAAAACATGGTCACAAATGCTTGCAGATCCTTTATTTTATTTATTGTTCTCAATGCTTACTATCGGTGCGACTTCAGGTTTGATGATAATCAGTCAGGCATCACCAATTGCTCAGGAGGTTGTTGGTTTAAGCGCTGAACAAGCTGCATTTGCAGTAAGTTTGGTTGCAATTGCCAATATGGCAGGTCGTATTACTTGGGGAGCGGTATCGGATAAAATCGGAAGATATAATGCATTGCCTATTATGTATGTAGTTTTAGCCGCAGCAATGTTTTCATTGACATTAGTTACAGCCGGAAACTTTACAATGTTCTTATTAGCAGTAATGTTTGTTGGATTCTGTTTTGGAGGATTTATGGGAGTATTCCCTGCACTTACAGCTGACTGCTTTGGTGCAAAAAATAACGGAGTTAATTATGGTTTTATGTTCGGCGGATTTGCATTGGGAGGATATATAGGACCTGTTATGGCAGCTACAATAAAAGCTGGTAATAATGGTGATTATACAAATGCATTTTTAATTGCTGCAGCAATGTGCATATTAGGAATAATAGTAACTTTCATAGTAAGAAAATTGAACAAAAAAGCAATAGAAACAGCGTAATAATGGCTTAAGAACAATCTGAAGCCAATAAAGGATGTGAGACCATGAGCGAAGTCGACAAAAACAGAAAAATTGAATTTACCGTGCTTAAAGTTGACAGTATTCCTTGCAGCATAGTAGGTAATAAAATGATTTTTAATTATGAAGGAACCACACTATCAGAACCCTGGATACTAAAGTGGCCAATGCCCTGGATTGCAGAAGAATTTAAAAAGATTGTTCTGAAATTTGATAAGGTTACTAAACAGGAAAAAAGAAGGATAAATAATCCGGAGGAACCAGATCAATATGTAGAAGTGTTAATAAAAAGCTATATTGACTTGACTGTGCCAAAATTGNNTGGATAAAATAGCTGATCGCTTTTCAGAAAGAGAAGCAGTAATTAATTGCACAGGAAGTAGGCGTTTGAAATACAAAGATTTCAAGAAATCAATAAACGACTTAGCAAAAGGGCTAATATCTATTGGTGTTAACAAAGGTGACAACGTAGCAGTATGGGCAGTCAATTCACCAGAGGTAGTTATATCTCAATTTGGTATAAGCAAGACAGGAGGAGTATTTGTACCTTTCAATGCTTATGAAAAGCAAAAACGGATGGAAGAATTATTAAAGCAATCAGAAACTCACACTTTGATAATGCAGGTAGGAGCCAAAGGGACGGAAAATATTGAATTGCTATTTAGGATTTGCCCTGAATTATGTGAAAGTGAACCTGGAAAATTAAGCTCAAAAA
>DOON01000171.1:3702-4052 GCA_003514865.1 Clostridiales bacterium | reverse complement strand
AAGAAAGATGGAAGTGGTCGCAGGTTTTTTTCAAACTGCTGTATCTTGAAATGAAGTCCTCGGTAATCAGCTTGGGCTCTAATGAACCCAGGCGCACTCTCTCAATGCCGTCAATGGTGTCAATATCCTCTATGAGCCTTATGAGAGCATCTTTTTCCTGAACGTCCCTGCCATAGGATGAAATATGAATTCCGTTGAGAACTACTTCCTTGTAGCCGTTTGCTGCAATTCTTCTCACTTCATCAACGATGTCTTCATGCTTTCTGCTTCTTATGGGACCTCTAACATATGGTATTATGCAGTATGAGCAGAACTGGCTGCATCCGTCCTGTATTTTAATGTTTGCTCTT
>DOON01000171.1:0-3677 GCA_003514865.1 Clostridiales bacterium | reverse complement strand
TTGTTACAGCGCACGTATTTATTATATATATATCACTTTCCTCTCCCGAGGGAAGAACACTGAATCCTTCTGATTCTAACAACTCTGTCATTGCTTCTGTTTCAAACTGATTTACCTTGCATCCCAAAGTGGTAAATGATACTGTATATTTATCCTTGCGGTTTGTTTCTGAATGGTTCATTTGGTTCGTTTGATTCATTTGATTTATTAATTCTCCTGCCTGTTACAGATTTTATTGAAATAATATCATAAAAAATTATATTTATCAAGCATCAAGTCCGAAATGCATCCTCAATAAAATTAATTGTACCACTATCAGCAATAATTTCGATTACATCAAACTGGCAAAACATATCATCCTGTTTTTTAAGCAGAAAATAGTACTTTGCAGCGCTGATAATTTTTCTTTGTTTTGAAGTGGTGACAAATTCCCGCGGATACCCGTAGGATACATTTTTTCGTCCCTTAACCTCTACAAAATGAATTCTGCTATCCTTTAAAGCAATGATATCTATCTCACCAAATCTGCATATAAAATTTTTATCTATGATGTCATATCCCATATCAAGCAGGTATTTTTCAGCAATTCGTTGATATTCAGAACCCTTGTTGCCGCTCATCATCTCTTCAGAGAGCCCAGTATTCCTCTTATGAGAGACCTGCCTATTTCTCTTCCTATAGTATTCATTGCAGAGTTTGCCACTCTTTCTACAGGAGTTGTCCTTGAAGCTTTTTTGTTTCTGAGCTTTTCAAGCTCCTTCTGCTCTTTTTCACGCCTCTTTGCTTCTTCGAGCATTACTTTTTCTCTTTCAGCATCCTTCTGGGCAATTATCTTTTGTTCGTTTAGCACTTCAAAAGCTGATTCACGGTCTTCTGTCCTGTTGTACTTATAGTACAGCAAGGAGCCTTCGATAATTTGTCTTCTTAAAGTATCATCAACGGTTCCAAATTTGCTCTGAGGAGGAAGAATAAATGCACGCTCCACCACTGTCGGGCTTCCCTTTTCATCAAGGCAAGATATGAGGGCTTCCCCTGTTGCAAGTTCTGTTATGGCCTCCACCGTATTGAAGGAAGGATTTTGCCTGAATGTTTCAGCCGCTGCCGAAACCTTTTTCTTATCCGCAGGCGTAAATGCCCTCAATGCGTGCTGTATTCTGTTTCCAAGCTGTCCCAGTATGTCTGCCGGGATGTCCGCGGGACTTTGGGTAACAAAGTAAACGCCCACACCCTTGGAACGGANNCTTCATCAAAGAAAAACACCATTTTCGGTTTTTCCGGGTCGCCGATTTCGGGAAGATTTTCAAACAGCTCGGAAAGCATCCATAAAAGGAAGGTAGAATAAAGAACAGGATTTAAAGACAGCTTTGCACTGTGCAGAACATTTATATATCCTCTTCCGTCATCTGCCATACGCATCCAGTCACGGAAATCAAGGTTAGGTTCTCCAAAAAAATAATTTCCGCCCTGGTCCTCTAAAACTATCAGGCTTCTTAATATTGCTCCTATACTTTGAGAAGTTATGTTTCCATACTTCATTGCCAGTTCCTTCGCATTTTCGCCCACATGCTGTATCATTGCCCTCAGATCTTTCAGATCAATCAGCAAAAGCTCTTTATCGTCTGCAACTCTGAATACTATGTTCAGTATTCCCGACTGCGTATCATTTAATCCAAGTATTCTGGACAACATAAGGGGGCCCATTTCAGAAATTGTTGTTCTTACGGGAAGGCCTTCTTCCCCGAAAACATCCCAGAACTGCACAGGAAAGGATTTATATTCAAAGTCGTCTATTCCGAAGCGCTGTATTCTTTCCTGCATATTTTCATTGTCTGTACCTTGAGATGCAAGGCTTGCCAGATCTCCCTTTATATCTGCAAGAAACACAGGAACTCCCATCTGGCTGAAGGATTCTGCCAAAACCTTGAGAGTTATGGTCTTTCCCGTGCCTGTTGCACCTGCCACAAGACCGTGCCTGTTGGCCATCCTCGGTTCCAGATATATGCGCTTATCGCTTTTTCCAATCCAAATTTTATTATCAGTAAACATGCTCTCTCCTCTCAGTAATAAGAAAATAAATTCAATATATTATACCAGCTAAACAGGTGTTTTTCAAATGATTATCTACTTCCTTTATCGTATGGAATTCCCTCGGCCCTGGGTGCCTGCGAATTCTTGGACGAAAACGTCAGCACTATGAGTGTTGCAATATAGGGAATCATTTTATAAACTTCATTTGATATAGGAAGGCTTTTAAGTATAGGGATGCCTGAATATGCCGAAGCAAATGTCTTCATAATTCCAAAAAAGAAGGCTGCAAAGAAAATCTTGTTTGTTCTCCATTGACCGAATATGAGCACAGCCAGCGCAAGAAATCCGTATCCGGCAACTGTTGCATTGAAATTCGTACTCGTTGGAATTACAAACGTAAGCCCGCCTATACCGGCAAGGATTCCAGAAATGATAACGACTGAATATCTTATGCGGTATACGTGGATACCTACGGAATCTGCCGCCTGTGGATGCTCGCCGCAGGAGCGCAACCTCAGCCCGAAGCGTGTATGGTTTATTACAATCCAGGAGAAAAGCGCTATAAACAGTCCGACATATGTGGTAATATAGCAATTTCGGAAAAGTATCGGTCCCAAGAATGGTATGTCTCCCAAAAAAGGAACCTTACTTATATAAAATGTGTCCGAAAACTGTATCTGCTGAACACCCTGAACCATTCGTGCGGTGAATATTGCGAATGCAGGCGCAAACATATTTAATGCCGTTCCGCTTATAGTTTGATCCGCCCTGAGCCTTATTGCCGCAAATGCATGGAAAACTGAAAAAACACCACCGATAATTCCGGCTACCAGCAGGGATAACAGCAGCAGCCCCTGACCGCTCATACTTTTCTGAAAAACATTTATAAATGCAATTCCGGCAAATGCTCCCACCACCATTATACCTTCCAGTGCAATGTTTACTATACCGCTGCGTTCCGAAAACATACCGCCTAAAGCAACTATTAAAAGGGGAATTGCAAAATACATTGTCTGCTGTGCAATAAAATATAAAGTATTCATTGTGATTCCTCCTTTTCAGCATGCTCGTCATCTTCGCCCACGATATTGTCCGTATTGTCCTTATTTTCCCGGGCCTCAGAACTTTCTTCAATCTGTGACGCCATAAAGGTATTTAAGAGCTGCTTAAACATCAATGCGAATGCTCCGCAATAAATTATGACGGCTATAATCATATCTATTACTTCAGGAACGAAATTGTAGAGCTGGATATTGAATCCTCCCACCGTCAAATGAGCTATGAACAACCCAGCAAACAATATGCCCAATGGATGGGACATTCCCAGCAATGCCACCGAGATTCCGCTGAATCCCTCCGGAGCCAGCACATCTAATACCTGAAGATATTTTCCCGAGCCTGAAAGATATAAAAGACCTCCGCCAAGCCCTGACAATGCTCCTGCAATAACCATGGAAAAAACAATGCTTTTCTTTTCATTTATGCCTGCATACTTGCTTGCGCTTTTATTGCTGCCGCATGCCTTAAGCTCATAGCCGAACGTGGTCTTATGCAAAACCACATAAATAATAATCACCGCTAATATTGCAATTATAATTCCTATATTCAGATTGCCCGTGTTGAAAAGCTTATCAAGACCTGCCTTAGGA
>DOON01000289.1:607-4758 GCA_003514865.1 Clostridiales bacterium | reverse complement strand
AAATAACAATTGCTGTTTTTGCACTGCTGATTTATTTTTTTAAATAATATATGGAAGGTGAAGCATGAGTACTAAAAAGGAAAAAATAAGAGTTTATGATATGACCTGTACATCCTGTGAAGCTAGGGTTGAGAGAGCTCTGCTGAATATTGAAGGTGTTATATCTGTCAAAGCAAGCTTCAGTGGGCAATATTCGGAAGTTGAATATGATGATGAAATATGCGGAAGGGATGAAATAAAGGAAGCAATCAGAAAAGCGGGATACAGCACCGAAAAATCCGGGGATTATAAGTTTTTCTGTTTTGTGGCTATTGTGGCTGCCGTGATTCTTTTAGGCTTCAATACTGCGGGTTTTGATATGGAGGCAATGCTCTCAGGCGCATCGTATGCTGTTCTGTTTATTGCCGGAATATTTACATCGGTTCACTGTGTGGGCATGTGCGGAGGAATAATGCTGTCTCAGACGGTTTCATCAGGCAGCGGCACAAAGCTTGATGCCTTGAAACCCTCGCTTGCCTACAATGCAGGAAGAGTCATATCCTATACGGTTCTCGGAGGAATAATAGGAGCGGTGGGTTCGGTGTTTTCACTTTCATTCCAGTCTAAGGCAGCTGTGCAGATAGCAGCGGGACTGTTCATGATTATGATGGGACTTAACATGTCAGGATTCAGTCTGTTCAGAAAGCTTCAGATTCACATGCCGAAGTCCTTCTGTAAACTTAAAAATAAATCAGCCTCGCCTTTTGTTGTGGGATTGCTTAACGGATTCATGCCTTGCGGTCCTTTGCAGACAATGCAGATATTTGCATTAGGAACCGGAAGCCCTGTGAAGGGAGCTTTATCAATGCTTACATTTTCCTTGGGAACAGTGCCGCTGATGCTTGCCTTCGGCATTCTGTCAGGCTTGCTTAGCAAGGGATATACAAAGAAAATACTTAAGCTTAGCGGAATGATGATAATTGTTTTAGGCATCATAATGGGAAACAGAGGACTTTCGATTTTAGGGATAAATGTTAATCCAATGACAGCTCTGGCTTTAAGCAAGACGGATGAAGACGGCAAAAGCATAAATGAAAATGTTGCAAAGGCAGAAATAAAGGATGGAGTGCAGATAATAAACATGACGGTGAGCAACAGAGGCTTTACACCTAATGCATTTTATGTTCAGAAAGGAATTCCTGTTAAATGGATTATTGACGGAAAAGAAATAAATACCTGCAACAATGCAATAATAATCCCTTCTTTGAAAAAGGAAGTAAAAATAAATAAAGGTGAAAATATACTTGAATTTACGCCCGAGGATAAAGATATGAACTTCAGCTGCTGGATGGGAATGATAGGCGGGGTAATCAAGGTAGTAGATAAGCTGGATACCGTGGATATTTCCGTGCCTGACCCAACACTGCCCCCACCGTCTACGGGAGGAAGCTGCTGTGCAGGGCATTCAGATGAAGGAATCGCCGGAGCAGGACCAAGCATCTATGGAGACGATATATCAAAAGCGCCCACAGAAATGCTGATAGGCAAGGCAAATAATAACCATATTACAGTAAGAGGTCTGGGATATGAATTACAGCCGTTGGTTTCGGTTGCGAGCAGCAATGAAACAACGGTAATTAAATTCGACTTTGCATATTTTGACAATGCTGAGGGCAGCTATGCC
This sequence comes from Clostridiales bacterium, assembly GCA_003514865.1. The sequence goes on along the minus strand of DOON01000289.1, from coordinate 3,095 downwards.
ATAGTGGACGGAAATACCGGAGAGCCTGTTATGGTGTTTGACGCCGAGAGTGGAGACAATGAAGTTGAGTTCAAGCCCGGAGGGTCCGAACTTTACGGTATAGCAAAGGGAAACGTGCTGCTTGGCATAATNNCAGACTTAGAGCTTATTAGAGAAAAATTAATAGCCAAATAAATTATAAGAGGAAGATGGCGCATCTTCCTCACCTTTTTCTATTCATACAGTTGACAATATAATTCGTACAATTTATATTATAATTATTATGAATAATGGAGTTGCCATGAAAAATATTTTAATTATAGAAGATGATGAAAGAGTTTCAGAGGTAATAAAGGCATATCTGACAAGAGAGGGATACAATGTTTTCTTAACATCCCACGGATTGAAAGGAATTGAGATTGCTGAGCAGAATGATATTAATTTAGTCATCCTGGACCTCATGCTGCCTGATATAGGCGGTGAAGAAGTGTGCAGAGAAATAAGGAAGAGCTCTGACGTGCATATATTTATGCTGACGGCAAAGGGCTCTCTGTCTGATAAAATCGAAGGACTGAACATGGGAGCCGATGAATACTTAGTTAAGCCATTCAGCCCCAGGGAGCTTACCGCAAGAGTCAACGCTCTGTTCAGAAGACTGGGCAGGGACAGCGGAGGGACGGATTCCATTTATGATGACGGTAACTTGGAAATTAACTACAGCAGGCGCACTGTTAATATAAAGGGGGAGGAAGTACCCTTCACGCCTAACGAATTCAACATTTTATACATATTGGCATCAAACAAAGGAATTGCTCTTTCCAGGGAACAGCTGATTGATAAAATATTTGGATTTGATTTCACCGGCTATGACAGAACTGTGGATGTGCATATTAAAAATATACGTAAAAAAATCGAAGAGGACACCAGAAATCCCAAGTATATAATAACTGTGACCAAGGTTGGATATAAATTCGGCGGTGAGAACTGATGAATACAATACGGAAGAAAATAAGCATGCTGCTCATTGCCTGCTCTTTAGCTGCCATTGTACTTATAATGCTGTTTGTTAATTTCACAATCAACAATATTTTTGAAGAATACATGACGGATGTGCAGAATAAAAGATATGAAAGAATTGTTGACTACCTGGAGGGAAAATATGCACATGACGGGCGGTGGAATGAAAACTCAGGTATTGAGCTGATGCATGATGCATACATGAGCAATTATAATCTTACGCTCTACGATAAAAATTATGTCCCTGTATGGGGGATGAATCCTATGGACATCAGAAACAAAATCCATCTGGAAAATATGAAAGTGCAGGACAACGGTGTATATTCCGCAAAGAGATTTGAGCTGCAGCATGAGGATGAAATTGTGGGATATGTGGAAGTGGGGCAATACGCTCCTCTTTTAATGACGGAAGAGGATGTTCTTTTCAAATCCTCAATTAACAAAAGCATCGCTGTCAGCGGTATAATCACGCTTATGATAATTATTGCAGCCAGCCTTTATCTGTCAAAGCAGTTTTCTGCTCCAATAAAAGAGGTGTCCAATATGTCCGTGAATTTGTCTATGGGCCAATTCAAAGAAAAAGTAAATACAAAGACAAATATTGAAGAAATAGTCAGACTGAAGGACAGTATTAATAGTCTGGCTGAAAAGCTTAATAATCAGGATATGCTTCGCAGAAGGCTCATATCTGATATGAACCATGAGATAAGGACACCCCTGAATGTTCTTCAAAACAATTTTGAAGCCATGATTGACGGAGTGTTTCCTGTGACCCAGGAGGGATTAATAAGGCTGAATGATGAAATAATACGCTTTGGAAAGCTTCTGGATAATCTCGAAAAACTCAAGGAATTTGAGGCAGAAAGCCTGAAGCTGAACTTCAAGTCCATAAATCTTTTGAATATGCTGAAGGATTTGTACAACGATTTTGCGGTAGAGGCACGAGCAAAAGGAATATCTCTGAAGTTTATAAAAGGAGAGGGAAGCGAGTTTTTCATCCTGGGGGACGCAGACAGGCTGAAGCAGGTGTTTATCAACATAATCGACAACGCATTGAAATTTATCGAGAGTAACGGTGAGGTTTCTATTTATCTACACGGAGACAATGAAAAAATATATGTGGAAGTAAAGGATAACGGAATAGGTATTAAAGAAGAGGACATTCCGTTCATATATGAGCACCTGTACAGAGGAGACAAGAGCAGGCACGAAGTGGAGNNCGGCATAGGTCTCACCATAGCTAAAAATGTACTTAACCTGCATTCAGCATCTATAGATGTTGAATCCGAAGAAGGAAAGGGAACAAAATTCATAATAACTTTCAATGAATTGCAAAATTAACTTGAAAAAAATAGAATTGTGGTTTAAAATTAAACTTAGTGGAATGATAATAAACCACATAAAGCATTAGCATTGCGAAACTATTCTCAAATGGAACAATATTATTCCGTTTCGGAATAGTTTATTTTTTGCATTTTTAAAATATATTGAA
>DOON01000289.1:0-412 GCA_003514865.1 Clostridiales bacterium | reverse complement strand
AAAATCAAGAAAGAGCTTAAGGACCTGAAAGGGTGGGCAACTTTAGAAGAAGTATAACTGTTTCCTTTTGAAGAAAAGGATACAGAAATGAAAAATGTCCTTGATGTCATTCCTCACGGAGTTACTCTCTTGAGCAAAAACGGGGATATTAAATATTTCAACAATTATGCCGCTGACAGGATATTCAGCACAGGTGGGAAGAACATAACAGGAATGAGCATAAATAAATATCTTGACTGCAGCGGCATGATGGCATCACTGAAAAGAAGCAAAATGAAAAAGGCAATCATCAAGGAAAAAATGGTTCTGGGAAATCAGATGTATGAAGTTAATCTTCAGTCCGTTGCCAATGAGGAGGGGGTTCTAAGCAGCTTCCTATTATCGTTTTATGACATTGATGCAAACGTTTATA
>DOON01000252.1:493-3595 GCA_003514865.1 Clostridiales bacterium | reverse complement strand
TTTTTTATTTATATAATAATTTAAGCAATATTCCGCCATACTGAGCAAGCATAGGTCCGAATACAAGTGAAACAACTGTCATAAGTTTGATCAGGATGTTGATTGACGGTCCTGATGTATCCTTGAACGGGTCTCCTACTGTATCTCCTACAACTGCTGCCTTATGAGCTTCGCTGCCTTTTCCGCCGTGCTTTCCGCCTTCAATATACTTCTTGGCATTATCCCAAGCACCGCCGGCATTTGACATGAATATAGCCATCAGAACACCAGATACCAATGCGCCTGCCTGCAATCCACCAAGAGCTTCTGTTCCAAGAAGGAATCCAACAATCAGAGGTACAAGAACCGCTAAAAGACCAGGAACAATCATTTCTTTCAATGCTGCTCCGGTAGAAATGTCAACACATCTTCTGTAGTCAGGTTTTTGTTTTCCTTCCATTATGCCAGGCATTTCTCTGAATTGTCTTCTTACTTCTTCAATCATTGAGAAAGCAGCTTTACCAACAGCGCTCATAGTTATTGCTGAGAACAGGAACGGAAGCATACCGCCTATGAACAATCCTGCAATAACAGTAGGTTCTGTAAGACTTATTGATGTAATTCCAACAGCCTGAGTATATGCCGCAAACAGCGCAAGAGCTGTTAATGCCGCAGAACCGATAGCAAATCCCTTACCGATTGCTGCTGTTGTATTTCCAACTGAGTCAAGTTTGTCTGTGATTTCTCTTACTGAATGAGGCAATTCACACATTTCTGCAATACCGCCGGCATTATCTGATATAGGGCCGTAAGCATCAACCGCAACAGTCATACCTGTTGTTGAAAGCATACCTACTGCCGCAAGAGCTATTCCGTACAATCCTCTTACTGAATCAATACCATTAGAAGTGTATCCTGCTATAACATATGCTCCTATGATACCAACTGCAAGCACTATTACAGGATATGCAGTTGATCTCATACCAACTGATAAACCGCTTATGATTGTAGTTGCTGCACCTGTTTCAGACTGGTCTGCAATTTCCTTAACATATTTATATTCATCAGATGTATATACTTCGGTAATTTTTGCAATAACCAAGCCTACCACTGAACCGAACACTATTGCTCCGAATGGAAGCAAGCTTCCAAGTATTGATTTGCTCAGGAAGAATGAAGCCACCATAACAATCAGTGAGCTTGCATATGTACCCATGTTAAGAGCCTGCTGAGGATTTGAGCCTTCTTTTCCTCTTACAAACAATGTACCGATTATTGAAGCAAGTATACCCACTGCAGATACCATCAATGCAAACAATACCCCTTTTCCACCGTCAAATGCGATAACACCAAGAGTTATTGCAGATACTATAGCACCTACGTATGACTCAAACAAGTCTGCTCCCATACCTGCAACGTCACCAACGTTGTCACCAACGTTATCTGCTATAACCGCAGGGTTTCTCGGGTCATCCTCAGGTATTCCTGATTCAACCTTACCAACAAGGTCAGCGCCAACGTCCGCTGCCTTAGTATAAATACCTCCGCCAACACGTGCAAACAATGCAATTGAAGACGCTCCAAGACTGAATCCTGTTATAACATTGGCATCCTTGAATATCATCCAGAAAGCTCCTGTTCCAAGTAAACCCAATCCTACAACAGTCATACCCATAACTGAACCGCCAGAGAATGCAATATCTAACGCTTTGTTCATTCCTGACTGCATTGCTGCATTAGTAGTTCTTACGTTTGCTTTTGTTGCAACTGTCATTCCAAAATATCCAGCAAGTATTGAGCATGCCGCACCGGCTGCAAATGCCAATGCTGTAGGCCAGTTAATTGCCAATCCTAAAACAACAAACAATATAATTGCGAAAATTCCAACTGATTTGTATTCTCTTGCAAGGAATGCCATCGCACCTTCATGAATAAATGAAGCAATTTCCTTCATTCTGTCAGTGCCGGGCTCTGCTTTATTTATAACAGACGCTTTGTAAAAAGCAAAAAGCAAAGCTAATACTCCCACTGCAGGAGCAATTATTAAAGTACCCATTTAACTCTTTCCTCCATTGTAAAAAAAATTTAATTTTTTAAGCGGTTTGTTACAACCGCTTGTAAGCATAAAAACATATTCTAAATTTACATTGAAAATTAGAATACCATACAATAATATTATTGTCAATTAATTACAAAATTATTACTGGATAGCTACCAAAATAAGTGAAGCAATCAAGAAAACAATTGCTGATATTGCAGTTGCCTTTTCAAGCTTACCTTCATAGCTTCTTCCTTTGTTCTTACCCCAGATTGATTCTGCTCCGCCTGCTATTTCACCCGACATTCCTGCCTGTTTACCTGACTGAAGCAAAATGCTGGCAATAAGGAATAAGCTTGCGATTATAAGAAATATTCTTACTACTGTTTCCACTGTTACACCTCCCGTAGACATCTTCTCGTAAATAACATTTGAATTATAACATTAAAAGACCATTTAATCAACAAATATTTTAACAATTGAAAGTTAATTAAATGATTACAGAACGGCAATTGTACTGCAATTGCCGTTCCACAGTTTTTACATCACAATATGTGTGCATTATTTTTCGATATTGTAGAACGCGTCCATACCGCTGTATTTAGCGGCTGAACCCAGCATATCTTCCATTCTGAGCATTNNGAGTTTCTGTTATAGTTCCTATCTGATTTAATTTTATCAATATCGAATTTGCTACCTTCATACGGATACCCTTTTCAAGTCTCTCCGTATTCGTAACAAACAAATCGTCTCCCACAAGCTGAATTTTTTCTCCAAGTTTGTCAGTAAGCATCTTCCAGCCTTCCCAGTCTTCCTCATTCATTCCGTCTTCGATAGAAATAATAGGATACTTATTTACTAATTCCGAATAGAAGTCAACCATCTCAGCCTGAGTGAACTTTCTTCCTTCTCCCTCCAACGAATAAATCTTTGTTTCAGGATCATACAAATCCGTTGCGGCAACATCCAATGCCAGCATTATATCCTTGCCCGGAACATATCCGACTTTTTCTATGGCTTCAACTATTGTTGCGAGAGCTTCTTCATTAGAAGACAGGTTAGGTGCAAATCCACCTTCATCACCT
>DOON01000252.1:0-435 GCA_003514865.1 Clostridiales bacterium | reverse complement strand
CTGTCCGCCGTTTAGTATATTCATCATAGGAACAGGAAATACTTTACCGTTTACTCCTCCCAGATATTGGTGCAGCTGCAATCCCAATGTATCGGCTGCTGCCTTGGCGCATGCTATGGACACTCCAAGGATCGCATTTGCTCCTAATTTCGCCTTGTTTGGCGTTCCGTCAAGTTCGATCAGAAGATTATCTATCAATACCTGATCTAATGCATCTCTTCCAATAATCTCCGGTGCAATTATATTATTTACGTTATCAACTGCATTTTGCACGCCCTTGCCCATGTATCTCGATGCATCTTTATCGCGGAGCTCAACTGCTTCAAAAGCTCCCGTTGAAGCACCTGATGGCACCCCTGCTCTGCCGAAGCCGCCGCTTTCCGTGTATACCTCGACCTCTATGGTAGGATTTCCTCTTGAGTCCAATATCTCTCT
>DOON01000002.1:3596-3866 GCA_003514865.1 Clostridiales bacterium | reverse complement strand
CAATTGGACGATTGAGTGCTGATTATCGTGAAGACAGTAAAGAATTTATAAAAAGAGCAATTGTCTTTAATCTCAACGGAATTGCAAAAAATGTTATAGGTACTATGGACATGAGCAATAAGAACAATGGTATGGAAGGTAAAGTAATCTTTTATGATCAAAACGATAGAGTACTATATCAAACCTCGACTATTAGGAACACAACCATCCCTATTCCCTTTGGATTTTCTGTGTCGGATGTATTGCAATTAAAAGCTGAATTTATAGCTA
>DOON01000002.1:0-3511 GCA_003514865.1 Clostridiales bacterium | reverse complement strand
CTTACCGCTTATTTGTGCTTTTTTACAAGATATTAATTTAAAGAATGAAGGGAATTGCGCAAAATTATACATTTTATCCATCCTGCTCTCCCCATTGTACGCCTACAATTTGAATTGTAAATCCTCAAATTTTTTTGCCTTTGAATTACATATTTATAATGAAATCAAAAATTTTTTGACCGTCTGCGGACGGCTACGGGATTGACATTTTAAATCTACGGCGTTGCGCTCCGAGCAAGCCAAACGGCTAATAAATCTAAAGGAGCAGTGACAATGAAGAATTATTTTATTCCTACGCTGAGGACACTTAATGATAACTTTAAGGTAGATAACTGGTATGTATTACATTTTGAAAACTATTTTNNTATTTATAACTTAGTCTATATGGCGGAATTGTCGGTTTTTTATTATGCAATATTACAGTTTTTTGTGAAACTTCATCGCATTTTTTATACTAAGAGCTTTTTACCTGTTGATGTAGTCAATATACTGCTGATACTTACGTAGCATCAAATTTTTAGCGTATTGTTCCATGTAGCCATAATCAGGATTTCCATGCTCATCTGTTGGAAGCATTATCTTCATTTTCTTTAATCTATCCTGACTTATTGAATATCCGTGGCTAAAACATACTCTTTGCTTCGATAAAGATAAAGTAATGAATGTCATGACATATTTGCTCATATTGATTTTGGGATATAGTGCATATACATGGGAATCTAATAAGAACTCGTGCGGCTGGTAGTATGCTAAGCCCACACCGCCATCACCATCATTATTGAGAGTAATGCAGTTACCTCGATATTTACCTTTTTTATCATTATTTGATACAAAAAAGCCTTTTAATCCATTGTTAACATTTTTTGCAGAAATTAAAATATCATCACCCTTCACAAGCGAATGCATATTATTTTGATTGCCACGTTTATAATCAAACAAATCCAAAACCTTAAATTCCTGCCATTTAAGCGAGTCAAATGAACTTGATACCTCACCACTATCCGTACTATTTTCCACAAATACTTTATACTTTGGTATAAGTTTAGCTTCGCGTTCTTTGACATATTGCTCCATAAAAGCATAATCAGCATCACCTTGTTCATTAATTGGAAGCATTATTTTTTCTCGCTTTATGCTTTCTTGATTTCCCATTTTTCCGTAAGAATACTTTGAGCAAGCCTGTCTTATCATTCTCGAAATAAACAAACCCGAATACCTGTTTATGTAATCATTGTAAAGTAATAAAATAGATGACCCTGCACCACCTCTGCCAAGAAAATTTGCTTCTTGATAAAATGCGCTACCATCAACTGGACTAACTGTAATGCAGTTGCCTTTATCCAAAGGCTCTTCTAATTGTAAGGTACAGCATTTAATAACTCCGTTATTGACGTTTCCGGAAGCAACAAAGGGAATTCGACCAATTTGGTATTGCTTTTCAGAGCGTGCTTTTGGTCTTCTGACAACAAATAAATTACCGATAAAAAAATCTTTCCATTTCCTATCATTCAGATTTATCATCGTTGTCCTCCTTAAACAAATATTCTCGATCTTGCATTATCATAGAAAATTCAAAAGTTAGATAGTCTCCAATCGTTTTAATAAAGTCTTCTTCTTCGGGGATTTCATCATTGAAGTAATAATAGCTATGTAACCATTCATCCGTTGGTTCGATTGTGGTAGATACGCAGAATTTTGTTTCTGATTCAATTCTATCAAGCCATACATCAAGCAAGTGTTGCTTTTTATCCTTTGCAGATTCTGTTTCAACGAGTCCAATATGAGGAGAGACTTTAAAACCATCATTTTCAAAATTTATGAACTTGCAAATTTTATCAGTTGGGTGCAATTCACCTGCTGTGAATACAGCAATGCAGGGAATAACACCTACACCATAAAAAGTATCTTTGCTTAAGGAAATAACGCCCTCTAAGGTATGATGCTTTAAGATATTTTTTTTGAGCGCCTGCTCTTCTTTAGTCTTGCCCGTCATGGAAGATTGTGGGACAATGACAATACACCTTGCTCCAACGGTTAAAGAATTAAGTAGATGCTCGACAAAAGNNTACGGTGGATTCATCATACCAACGGTGGATTGCTTTAACTGTAACTTATTGGCTTCTTGTTTAAAAAAGTCGTCATTAATTAAATTACTTTTCCCATCACCACGCAAAATCATATTTGTTGTTGCAATGGTAAACATATTGGGGCGCATTTCAATTCCATGCAATTGCTTTTGTCTGATGTTCTTTTTCTGTGCGTCATTATCGGTTTTTGCTAACATATTATGCATAGCTGCAATCAGAAAACCAGCTGTTCCGCAGCAGGGGTCAAATACTATGTCAGTTGGCTGCAAATCTGCCAAATCACAAAAAAGTTGTGTTATATGCTTTGGCGTAAGGATAATACCAAGCGTCTGACCATCACCGCCAGAATAGCTCATAAATTCACCGTAAAACCTGCCGATGTAGTCTTCTGCACTACTTAAATATCGAATAGATTTATAAATCTTGTCGTTTAAATACTCTGAAAAGTGTTTCAGTGGTGTTTTAGCTAATTTAGGCTCTATCTCATTCAGTTTGACAGTATCTTTAATAAAAGCAAATTGCGCCAAAATTTTATCTTTCTTTACTTCGGGGGAAACATTAGCTCTTTGCAGATTTGAGTTTATTGCATCATAGATTTTTTGTCCGTCAGTTTTTACGCTATCACCAGTGAGGTCACTAACAGAAAAATTTTTATATTCGCTTTCCCTTAATGCCAATAGAATACCCGAAACAATAAGCGGTTTTTCTGTATCAAGTAGATTACCGTAATTTCTTAAATCTTCATGCAAAATACTTGCGTCTTTGAGTATTTCAGCAGTTTCCTTTTCATAGTCGGTATCTTCTTTGAGTATTTCACGAATATAATACTCATCGATATTGTCCTCACTAAAAGAAATAAAAGATTCTAATTCAGGAAGCTCACGGTAATATTCCGTCTCATCAATATAAATCGGTGTGATTTTGTGTTTCTTTTCGTCACCCGATACACCAAAAGCAATAATTTTCTTGTATGTAGTGGTGTTTGCAAGGTGTTTTCCGTAGAAGACTGCACCATTTACAGCATAATCAGTTACTGCGTTTATTTCTAAACTAATATTACCCTTATCATCCAGTTTAATATGTTTGCTCAAGTCTGCCTTGTCCTCAATTACAAGCAGGTAGTCTTTAACAACACCGACATATTCAGGAAAGCCAACATTGCCAGTACCTTTTTTAGAAGCAGTTTTAAGGGCAGTGTCAATCTCTTTTATAGAACTGCCTTGTGGGTCAAGATTAATATTTGCCTGCTTTAATAAATCGTAAACCCATAAATCTGTCCTAACTTCCTTTTTTGCCATTGTTATCCCTCATTCTTTCTTTAATAATTGCTATTTCATCAGCGGTTTTATACAATATTAAATCAATTCTGGTTTTTGCCTTAATTTAAATCATCTTAAAATGCCTTAACGCATCTTCAATCGCTT
>DOON01000229.1:1888-4840 GCA_003514865.1 Clostridiales bacterium | reverse complement strand
AATTTTTTATTTTTCATAATTACACTCCTTCACTAATTTCACTATATGAAATTCAATTTCAATAATAGTATATTATAAAAATTGTAAGGTGTCAATATTGAAAATTCGTTTAATAATTTTAAATAAGCATATATTTTATAATGCTATTTTCATAATTTCTTCATAATATCTTCATACTTTTATGCTAAATATAGAGTAGAAAATGTCGTAGACATATAAGTTTATATCATTAAACATAGTGATTAGAGAAAGTAAATTAAGAGGACCATACAGAGAGGGGCTTAAATGCTGAGAAAGCTCTATGCATAAACTTAATTGAAGTGCCTCTATGAATGTTAGGCCGAATTGCAGTAGGCTGTTACGGATCTCCCGTTATAGAGATACAACATGTTGGTGTTGGATAAGAGATAGACATATAGTAAAATTATGTGTCTAAACAGAGTGGGATCGCGGAGTTAAACCTCCGCCTCTGAGTAATAATCAGAGGCGGGGGTTTTTTGTTTTAGTAAATAGGAGGTGATGAATGCAAGTTAAAAAAGGCAGTAAAATCTAATATTTAAAATCTAGGAACAATATAAAAAGGAGAATAGTATGAATACAAATTTTTTAGTAGCAATAAATATTATGGTTATGTTGGCTATTTTGTTTGGTNNAGCTTAACTTTATTAAAGAAAAGAAGAGTATCATTTACAATTAGAGTTATATTGGCATTGGCAATAGGAATTATTTTTGGAACATTACTTCAATTAAAATATGGAGCTTCATCGGATGTAGTAATACAGTCTAATTCCTGGTTTTCAATTATAGGAACCGGTTACGTAAGACTTTTAAGCATGATAGTAATTCCGTTGATTTTTATTTCTATTACATCTGCAATAATAAGTCAGGATTCTAAAAAATTAGGTAAAATGGCTGCTCTGATAATTGTTATCTTACTTATAACAACTGCCATATCAGCCTTTATAGGTGCAAGCTCAGCAAATCTATTCAGTCTTTCAGCCGAAGGATTCCAAATAGGAGAAAATGAACAAAATGCAGCTGAAAAGATGCAAACACGATTAGACGGCTTCAAAGAAAAGACAATTCAACAGCAGATTATTGAAATTATACCGACTAATCCATTTTATTCAATGACAGGGCAAGGAAGCTCCGCGACATTGTCAACGGTAGTTTTTGCAGCTTTCTTAGGAATGGCAGCTATAGGATTAAGGAAGTCACATGCTGAATCTGCCGAAAACTTTGCAAAGTTTATAAAAGTATCACATGATATAGTGATGCGAATGGTTACAATGATATTAAGGCTTACACCATATGGCGTATTGGCTCTTATGACAAAATTAGTTTCAACTAACAGTTTTAGTGAAATATCGAGACTTATTAATTTTGTAATAGCATCATATGCAGCGTTGGCTGCAGTGTTTATTATACATTTATTAATATTAGCTATATGGGGACTAAATCCTGTAACTTATATAAAAAAGGCTGCAACACCATTGATGTTTGCATTTAGTTCAAGATCATCTGCCGGTACATTGCCGATAAATGTAGAAACTCAAATAGGAAAGCTCGGAGTTTCGCAAGGACACGCTAACTTGTCTGCTTCATTAGGAACAAGCATAGGTCAAAATGGATGCGCAGGAGTTTATCCCGCAATGCTGGCCGTGATGATAGCGCCGACGGTTGGCATCAATCCATTAGCTCCGGCCTTCTTAATAAAATTAATCATAATAACGACATTATCATCCTTTGGTATAGCCGGTGTAGGAGGAGGAGCTACATTTGCATCCTTAGTAGTTCTACCCGCTATGGGTTTACCGGTAGGATTAGCAGGGTTATTAATTGCAATAGAGCCATTGATTGATATGGCAAGAACTATGGTTAATGTAAGTGATTCCATGCTTGCCGGAATTATTTCAAGTAAACTTATGGGTGAATTGAACATAGATGTTTACAATAGTAAAATAAAATCAGAGGCATAAATACAGGGCTCGGATTAAATTCCGGGCCTTTTATTAATATTCAGATTAATATTATTGATTTACTTCTGGTAACATGCTAAAATTTCACTAAGTAAAATATAATTTTAGGAGATGCTCCGTGAACCAGAAATCAGTCAAGAATAACCAATCTGTAGAAAAAGTACTGCAAATTATAGAAGCCATGGCTCAGAGCAAGGAGAGCCTTAGGCTTCAGGATATAGCACAGAGGGTGGATATGCCGGCAAGCACAGCGCTGAGATTTCTCAATACGCTGATGCAATGCGGATATGCACGCCAGGATACAGAAAACCTGAGATATTCGCTTACCCTTAAGTTCATGCATATAGGGAGCCTTGTCAGCTCGCAGATAAGCATACGTGATGTAGCACGTCCGTATCTTGCCAATCTGGCGCAGAAATGCAACGAATCGGTTTGCCTTGCTATTGAACAGGACATGGAGATTGTATATATAGATGTTATAGACGGCCCGGACGGAATGCTGAAAATAACTCAGCGTATAGGCAAGCTCGCTCCAATACACAGCACAGGCATAGGAAAACTGATGCTTCTTAACTATGATTTAAAGCAGCTTGATCATATTATAGAAACAAAGGGTCTTAAGGCCCTCACCCCCAACACCATTACTTCAAAGGATGAGTTGCTTCTGGAGCTTGAAAAGATAAAACAGCGAGGATATGCTCTGGATGATGAAGAATGTGAATTGGGAGCACGATGCCTGTCTGCGGGCATTAAGGATTATACGGGAAAATATGTTGCGGGTATAAGCGTATCAGGACCCACAACACGCATGACCATGGAATATATAGAGCAGATTAAGGATATAGTCATTGAAACAGCCGATAAAATTTCCCGGGAGCTTTCATACAGGTCTTAATAAATAAAACGCAAGCCACGTCTCAAACAATGGACGTGGCTTGTATTAACGTGTGGTTATTTCAAATATTTTTCATTA
>DOON01000229.1:0-1830 GCA_003514865.1 Clostridiales bacterium | reverse complement strand
GAAATCCAGTTAGATATGCTTCTCTGGGATGCGGCGCATTTAAACCTGTCCGTATGGCCTATTATCCAGTTTGTCATGAAACCGCCGTAAGAACCTCCCGTAACTCCAATGCGACATTTGTCAATCTGAGGATATTTTTCGAGAACATTATCTGTAAACTTCATCAGATCGTCATAATCGATAATTCCGTACTTCCCTCTTATATCCGCAAACGCGTCACCGCGCCCGTCGCTGCCTCTGGGATTGCAGAAGAACACGAAGTAGCCTTCATTTGCCCAGTACTGCATCTCGTGGTAAAAAATCTCTCCGTAGACTGTTTTAGGTCCTCCGTGTATGTCGAGTATACCGGGATAGCATTTCTCTGCATCAAAATTTGCCGGTTTTAAAACAAAGCCTTCGATTTTGATTCCGTCGTTAAAAAACTCTATAGGCTCGGGTTTGATAATATTTTTAGTTTCCGCTATTTTTTCATTGAATTTTGTTTTTTGATTTTCAGTACCGTCTTTGCAGGTGTATATTTCCTGCAGCCTTGTTCCTCTCAGGCCTATGAATATGATACCGTCGCTGCATACGTCAAAGCAATCTATGGCACCGTTGTCTGCAGTCAATTTTTCAATTGTTCCATCGATTGAAAGCTTTTTAATGAATGAGCTTTTATTTTCTGTTGCCACGAAGTACAGGCAATTGTCAAACATTCTGTAGCTTGCTCCTCTGCCGTAGCGGCAGTCTGAACCCACGGCATCATGCATTCCGAAATTATGATGGCACAGCAGCACGGCCTCGCCATTTTTAAAAGTGTAAAAGCTTGGGTTTTGATTAAGCCCATACATATCCATGGGTGATGCCGCAAAAATTATTTCATCTCCAATAAATTCCGCAAAATCTATGGCAAACTCATCTTCCTCAACCAGAAGCACAGCCTTTTCGGAATATAGGTCATACAAATAAAGCTCATTTGTGATTTCAAGCCTGTTCGTATAATTTTGTGATGTGTAGAGAACCTTGCCGTCCCTTACGCCGGTGACGGTTATATTCTCGAACTGTCCCGATATGGGCACTATGTCCTTTGTTCCTTTATCATATAAGTAAAGCCTGTTTCTTTTCTTGTTTGTAAATCCTTCACCGTTGGACCAGAATGGTATTTCGTCAAGAACTTCATAGTCCTTATTTTCACGGATCTTATCCATGGCTTTTTCTTTGTCCTCACCCTTATGAGAGTGAAGGTTGATTCCATAATGGTCATACTCAGCTGTCAGAAGAAACTTTTCTTCGGCTATTTTTCTGATTTCTCCAACCTTCATAGGTATTCGCATATATTCATATGCTTCTCCGCCATGAATGCAAATTGCATAGAATACAGTCCAGTTTTCACCGTCCTCTATTTTCTTCTTTAGCTTGTCATCTCTGAGGGAAGGAAACAGAAGTGTTTCATTATCAAGCCATATGAAGGCTGACTCCTTGTTCATGGACGTGAGCTTACTGTATTTTTCAGTGAGGCAGTTATATATCCATATCCCTGACAAATACTTGTTATCATCATAATCCGAGGTATGTACCGCAAAGGCCGCATAATTTTTGTCCGGGGAAAGCTCAAGCCCCGATAAAAATTTATAATCTAAAAAGTCCCTAAGTTTTAGGTTTTCCATACTAACCTCCTGTTTTTTTATATATTATAACTTTTAAATGCCACATATGCAATAAAGTGTTGAATAGTTTGGAGAAATAGTTGCAAGGAATGCGGACGTTTAATCCGCATCCTTTTCACATAATTGATTCTGAACAGCAATTGTTGTGAGAGTATCGCCTAACTGGGTAAAAGCTGCACCAACT
>DOON01000151.1:3891-4192 GCA_003514865.1 Clostridiales bacterium | reverse complement strand
AACCCCAACTATCATTCAAGGCTGAGAATTTTAGAGGTGCATACCAAAAATAAGCCCTTGGACAAAAAGGTACAGCTCAAGGATATAGCTGTAAAGACACATGGATTTTCGGGAGCGCAGCTGGCGAATATCGCAAACGAGGCAGCTCTGAAGGCAATCAAGGATAAAAGCAAGAAAATCAATGCAGAAAATTTCGAATTTGCCATAGAAAAGATAGCAGCAGGCCTTGAAGTCAAGAATTCTACCGTCTCTGAAAAAGAAAAGCGCATAGTAGCATTTCACGAAGCCGGTCATGCGGTAG
>DOON01000151.1:0-3823 GCA_003514865.1 Clostridiales bacterium | reverse complement strand
ATTGATAAGGTTCAGAAAATTTCAATAATCCCTAGAGACAAAGCCTTGGGCTATGTGCTTAAGTTTCCCGTTGAGGATAAATTTCTCTATACAAAGAAGGAACTGTGTGACAAAATAACCGTGCTGCTGGCAGGCAGAGCCTCCGAAGAAGTATTTATCGGTGAAATTTCAACCGGTGCCTCCAACGACATAAAGGAGTCAACAAACATAATATATGAGCTGATATGCAGCTACGGGATGGGAAAAAATACTCAGAACACATGCATCGATGAAAGGCTTTTCAAATATTATCTGGACAGCATAAAAGACGAAGCCGCAGAAATAGCAAAAAATGCGTATGACTGCGCTCTGTCTCTCATAAAGGAAAATGAAGCAACTGTCAAGAAAATCGCAGAATATTTAATTAAAAATGAAACCATGAACTCTGATGAATTAGATGATTTTATGGACGAAAAAAAAAGAAGAGTTCTTATATAGTCGCAGTCTCAATCATNNGGGTTAGGGCATACAAAAACAATCAGGAAATGTATTTCCTGATTGTTTTAATTTCTCACTGTTTTCTATTCTTTTCTATATTTCTACTGCTTCTTGTAATATTTCATAGCATCCGTTCTAACGCCGTTGATTCTCGCTTCAAAGTGCAGGTGGTTCCCTGTGGAGTATCCTGTTGAGCCCACCAGAGCAATTTTTTCTCCTCTGCTGACTTCCTGCCCTGTACTTACCAGCAATTTTGAACTGTGGCCGTACAATGTTGCTATTCCGCCGCCGTGGTCTATTATTACATAGTTTCCGTAAGAGTAGTGCCATCCGGCAAATATTACGACACCGCTGTTTGCCGCAATAATCGGTGCTCCGTACGGCGCCCTGATATCTGTACCGCCATGGCTTGACCACACTCCGGTTATAGGATCTGCTCTTCCTCCGAAGTTAGATGTAATTGTGTAATTTCCAGGAACAGGCCATTCCATTTCTCCGCCCACATATGCTACAGCACGCTGTGCGGCTAAAATATCCTTTTCTATCTGCTTGGACTGTTCTTCCATAGCCGCTTCCTGCCTTTGTATTTCGGCAAGGTTGCTCTTCAGGCTGGACATGTACACCTCTTTTGAACGTGAAGCGATGGTCACCTCATTTTGCTTTGCATTCAGGTTATTTATTACGGCAGTGAGCTCCATCCTCTTGACTTCCTGCTCAGCCTTCATCTCTTCAACCTCTGTTTTCTGCTCGTTTATGCTTTTCAGAAGCTGCACGTCGCTCTCCACAATCAGCTGTATCATATCCATTCTTGTGAGCGCGTCTACCAAATCCTCCGCCTTAAGTATTATTTCAATATATCCGGCGGTTCCATTCATGTACATAACTCTCAGTCTTTTTTCCAGCAATTCGTTATTTTTATCGATTTCTTCCGTCAATTCCTGAATCTTCTGTTTAGATTCTTCGATTTTCATGCTTATTTCCTGCTTCTGGAGCTCGTNNTTCCAGGCCCAGGGCACGCATTTCTCCGTCAAGCGCATCTATTTCCTGCTGTATACTTTTTTGCTCCCCCTTAAGAGCAGCTGCCTTTTCACGTATTTCCTTTATCTGATTCTCAATCTTTTTTTGCTTATTCTGTAAATCAGCAATGCTCCCACCCGCAGCAACGGGGAAAACACTTAAGACTGACATAATAATCAGAATAAAGGCCACACTTTTTCTAAACATATCCCTCTCCTATACACTTAAGAATTTTTTCAGTGAAATCAAGCTTCCTAAAATACCGATGCCGATTCCTATAGTTAAAAATATAATTACTAAGTCATTAATTATCATTTCAACGCCCACCATGTATCCCGACATTCCGGACAGCAGAGCAACATAACGTCCTGCCATATAATTGATTATGTAATTATATCCGAAGAAAATCATTAATATTGCCAGTANNCCTATATACTGCATAAGCTCTATTTCCTTGTGTCTGTTGAGCACGGTGATTTTAATTGTGTTAGAAATTATAAATACGCTTATGAGTAGTAGAAGCAGTATTATACCCGTTCCTATTTTCTTAACGAAATCCGCTATTCTTATTAAGCTGTTTATGGCATCCTTGTGGTACTGTACTTTTTCAACACCTTCAAATGTTTCAATCTGTTTTTTCACATATTCAGAATCGCTTACATCCCTGAGCTGTACAACAAATGTATTCGGAAGAGAATTATTTCTCACTCCCTCCAACAAATACGCGTCCTCTCCCCAGTCATCTCTCAGCCTCTCGAGAGCATATTCCTTCGTGTGGAAGGCGATACCCATAACACCCTTGATTTGCCGGAATGATTTTTCCAGCTCTTCAATCTGATTATCATCAACATCATCATAAAGATACACTGCCATCTCATCAAATGATTCCTTTGTCACCGTTGCGATATTGTTTACATTCAGCACTATTACCAATACAAAACCCAGTATTATCAATACAGCCGCCACAGACCCGATGGATGCAAGACCCATCATCCGGTTTCTCCAGACGCTTTTGAATGCCTGCTTTAGAATGTAGTTAAGCTTCTTTAGGTTCATTGATATATCCCCCTGCCTTGATATCTCTGATAATGACACCTCTTTTAAGCTCAACAACTCTCTTTTGGTAGCTGTTTACAATATTGACGTCATGAGTTGCCATTATGACTGTTGTCCCTCTTTTGTTTATTTCAGTGAGGATTTTCATTATTTCCTTTGATGTATCCGGGTCAAGATTTCCCGTAGGCTCGTCCGCAATAATGGTTTCAGGCTTATTAATAACAGCGCGGGCTATTGCAACCCTCTGCTGTTCACCGCCTGATAGCTCGTCCGGATAATATTTGGCCTTGTCACTTAAGCCCACCATGCTGAGAACCAGCGGAACCTCTCTTCGGATTGTCTTTGAGTTGCAGCATATCATTTCCATTGCAAACGCCACATTCTCATACACAGTCATCCTTGGAAGCAGCCTGTAATCCTGAAAAACGAATCCGATTTTTCTTCTGTATTGCGCTACATTTCTTTTCCGTATTTTGGCGATGTCCTGTTCATTGTATGTAATTATTCCTTCACTGGAAATTATTTCTCTCAAAAGCAGCTTTATCAGCGTACTTTTTCCGGCACCGCTCTTCCCGACTATAAACAAAAATTCGCCGTCATCTATTTTTAAGTTAATATTCTTAACTGCCGTAAATTCTTTTTTATAAATTTTAGACACATTATTAAACTCGATCACTTTACCACCTCTTACCACATACTATTATATAACACATTTTGACATAATTACAACTATTATTATCTTATTTTACTTTATTTACGAGCAAAATGAAATGTTTATTTTTGGTTGCCGCATAAAAAATTGACAATACATGTACATAAAAAATAAAACTCCAAAATTCTCCTCGTTATTTTATAATCAATTATGAATTTTTTTCATAATTCAGGCTAATTAAAAAAAATGTTTCATTTCATTTTTGTATTTTAACCTACTATAATATAAAAAGGTATGTTACAACTAATGAAAACACGGAGGAATTATGAAAAAAATTATATCGCTATTTCTTGTTATTATTTTAACACTAAGTCTGGCTGCATGTGCCGCACCCAGTGCTTCACCTGCGGAAGCTCCGGCTGAAACACCGCAAAATAGCCAAGAGCCTCAACCCGAAAGAGAAGAAAGAGTGTTGAGAATGGACGGAGATAATTTAGGCTATCCCTCAATTTACACTTCATCTCCCAAAGGAAGAGGTTATTTATTGGTAAGCTTTACATTCGATACGCTTGTATGGAAGGACGATAATGGAACTGTTCCGCTTCTGGCTAATGAATGGAA
>DOON01000216.1 GCA_003514865.1 Clostridiales bacterium | reverse complement strand
CTTTTTTGGAAGAGCGCAGGGAGGAATCTTACTTAAAAATTTCACTGTGGGAATCGGCACAGGAAGCAAATCATAAAGGGCTTAAGTCAGCGGATGATGGCCATGCCGAAGATGCTCTGGCTCATTTTCAAGTAGCCCTTGATTATGCTCAGCAGTATAATGAGCTTATGAATGGCGGTACAAGTAAGGTAAGCAAGGAGCTATTTAGTGATGCTTATAACAACATGTGCTTTGCCTACAATTTATTATATGAATATGAATTAGGCCTTGAATACGGTAATTTAGCAGTCCAAATACCGCCGGGCACCAGTGTGGTGTACAGCAATAGGGGAAATTCTTATTTTGGTTTAGGTAAATATGAAGAGGCATTGCAGGATTATGTCAAGGCAATTGAGATAGACAATAAAAATTCATTTGCTTTCTATGGTAAAGGCTCCGTATATTATTATCAGGGAGAATATGAAAAATCTATAGAGGCATTTCAACAAAGCATAGCTATCACACCGGATGATTTGGAGGCATATCAGTATANNATTTGGATAGCTGGATTATTTCATGCTATACAGCTATGGAAGATATGGAGAAGGCAGACTCTTATTATCAGAAAGCTCTGGAAGAAGGAAATGCGACTGTTGATTTATGCAACTACATTGGTGAAGAATTTGCTTACCGTGGATATTACATGGAATCGATTAAATATTATAACGAAGCAATTAGTATTAATAAAAAGGATAAAAAAGCATATATCAACAAACTGTATTCCTTATATTATGGCAAGAGATTTTCCGGATGTATTGAATTTGGGAAAATTGCTTTAGAGAAATTTAAGGATAATTATGATATAATATTTTATATCGGTGAAAGCTATTATAATCTTTCTGATTTTGAAGAAGCATTAATCTGGTATGAACGTGCTTTGAATGTGGAACCGGACAATGATATGATATTATCTTATATCAGCGAAACTTATGCCATGTCAGAGGACTATGAAAATGCTAAAAAATATGCAAATGAAGCACTTTCTATCAATAGAAACAATTATACTGCCCAGAGCATAAAAACGGAAATTGAGAAAAAGCAAAGTCCCATAGAAGAACAAATAAAAGATTTTATTAAAACTAATTACTTATATTATGATAAGGAAAAAGATATTGACCAGATGTTTCAACATGATATGTCAAATGAGGATATCAGCAATGCACTTGAAGCAGTGAAGAAGGCAGATGATATATTTACATTTTGTATATATGATGATTACTATGTTGATTATTATGAATCATATATGCAAAATGTTGAATACGTGGACTACGAATATATGAAATACATTCGTATTTATGATTTTAACCAAGGTACGGATGATCAGGTTATTGAAATATTGGATTCCATTGAAGAACCGGAAAATACTATTCTGACAATTGATCTTCGCATGAACGGCGGTGGTCAAACTTTAGCAGCTAATAATATATTAGATGCATTGCTTCCAAGCTGTGTTACTTGTATCTTAATTGACAGGGATGGATATACATATAATTATTATTCAGATGCATCTCAGATTAAGTTTAAGAAAATTTTTATTCTTGTTGATGAACAATCAGCAAGTGCATCTGAATTATTAACATTAGGACTTAAAACATTCTTAAACAATGTTACAGTAATCGGTAGAAATACCTATGGCAAGGGTGTGGGGCAGAGTGTATATGAGGATAAGAAAAAAAATCTTATGGTTTTTATAGTCAATCATTATTGGAATGTAAGGGAACAAAATATTAAGGATATTGGAATTGCACCGGATGTGTATGTAAAATCGGATAAATTATCAGATTATATAGATGTAATCATGTCATATTGAACAGGATTATTTCCATAAATAATATAAAAGCGGTGCAGAGCAGAAAATTTGAAAATATTCAGTGTAGGAAGGATTGCAATGGAATCAGTTTATTATAGAGAGTTAAAAGAGTATGAAATAAACGTGGCACTATTCGCAGGTTTTAACCGTTATCAGGATGTAAGGAAGTGTTGGCGCAAGGAGGATGGGAAGTGGATACTAAAGGATATTGCTTTTACAGAGCAGTGGAGCACAGATGAATATGAATTCCTTATTAAGTATTTACGAAATACTGTAAAAACAGGTGGCGCAGTGTTTGGTGGTTTTGTTGATAATGTGCTTGTCGGCTTTGCATCGGTTGAAGGCCATATATTTGGCTCACAAAAAGAATACCTTCAGCTTTCAAACATTCACGTATCTTATGAAAGACGAGGTATGGGAATAGGTAAAAAATTGTTCTTTCTTGCTTGTAAAAAGGCAGGTTATATTGGTGCTGAGAAGTTGTACATATCTGCTCATTCAGCTCAAGAGACACAGGCTTTTTATAGAGCAATGGGATGCGCAGAGGCTGAGGAATACAATGATGAACTGTCTTCTAAAGAGCCTTGCGACTGCCAGTTGGAATACATTATAAATAATTCGAAGAAAGACGTGCAGAAATAGAGCGGCATGCACTGACCTGGTATCGTCAAATAAATTTATCATTATGAGATTTAAGAATATTTTACAGATTATTACGGAAGAATTATATTAGGAGGAGTATTTTATGAGAAAATTAATTATAGCAATGGTATTTATAATAGTCTTGGTTTCATCTGGGTGTGTTAAAAAGGCAGAGCCAATTGTGCCGCCGTCAAAAGAGAATCCAACTGAGTCGCCGTCAAAAGCAGACCCAATTGCGCTGCCATCGATAAATGAAATAATATCTGTCGAAATTACCACTGGGATCGAAGATATTATTCATAAAGATGAAGCATGGATTAAATCATTTATTCAAAAAGTAAGTGAAGCGACACCTACATCTAAAGAGTCTGTACAAGATGTTCCGACGGTGTCAAAATATACGCGTGTGGATATTGTAGGTGACAAGAAAATATCAAGCATCTTTATTTATGAAGAGAATTCTGAATATTACATTGAGCAAGCATATAAGGGAATTTACAAAACGGATGAAACAATTTTGGATTTTTTAAAGTCTGATAAACAATAGATGCTACTATGTGATTAAAGAATATAGCTTCGGCTAATTCCCATCGTAAAATAGGCAGTGTTATAGTACAATACGCATAAGCNNGCGCATAAGCGTATTATACTA
This sequence comes from Clostridiales bacterium, assembly GCA_003514865.1. The sequence continues at coordinate 4,642 of DOON01000216.1, read as the reverse complement.
TAACACTATTGTTCTCATTTTTGGGAGGTGCTTTTATGGAATATATGACTGTTAAGGAGACGGCAGAAAAGTGGGATGTTTCTATACGGAGGGTGCAGTATCTTTGCGCACACGATATGATATCGGGTGCTGTTCGGTTTGGCAGAGTCTGGAGCATTCCAAAAGAAGCGGAAAAACCCAAGGACGGCAGGTATAAAGCACAGGAAGAAAGCCAAGAAAATATTGAACATATTGAACGGGTCTTTCAATCCCTCGGCACAAATAAAGAAGTATTTGAAAAGATAGTAGAGCTTTTCCCATTTCCTGTTCAGGTATGTACAAAGCATGGGACTGTAGTCATGTGCAATGAAGCCTTTTTAAAGGTTTTTAAAATACAGGATGGGAATATCATGAATGGAAGATTCAATCTTTTACATGACCCTGATAATGAAAAGTGGGGGCTTAAGGAATATATACCAAGGGCGTTTCACGGTGAAACGATTCATATTAATGATATTAAGGTTCCTACTCAAGACCTTATTTATAAATTCAGCGACAGAGAGCTATGCAATGAAAATATTTTTCAAAATATCACAATGTTCCCTATTTATAATAATAATCAATTAGAATATGTGGTATCTGTCTTTATTACATCAAGGCATTACCATGACAGGGAAGAGATAATGAAGGGTAAGGAATACATAGAAAGTCATTGGCTTGATGAATTTGATATAGATAGGGTTGCATATGCTGTCAATTTAAGCAAATATCATTTTACACGTCTGTTTAAGAAGCATACTGGTGTTACGCCATATGGCTATTATCAGGATATCAAGATAAGTAAGCTTAAAGAAAAACTATGTGATGTCAATTTGTCCATATCGCAAGTATTTGCTGATTGTGGTGTGGATTACAACGGAAATTTTGCTAAGGTATTCAAAGAAAAAGAAGGTATGACTCCTTCACAGTACCGAACATTAATTTGGAAAAAAGTAAATATTATAAATTAAAGAAAGCTTCCAATGGTCTATAGCATTGGAAGCTCTCTTTAATTTAACCGACCGTAAAGGAGACTGAAAATTATAGCAATAATTTAACTGAATATAGCACTGCCTTAGTATATTATTTTCCGTTATTTATGTATGATTAAAGTTAGCGAATATACATCAATTAGCCGAGAAAGGAGAGGAAGACGTGAAAAAGGCACTGCTTATGTTATTAACGGTTTTGCTGGCATTGTTACTTGGTGGATGTTCTAATTTAACAAACAGACAGAAAGCATCTGATCATGGAGTCGCCGGCGAACCAACCCATGCACAAAAGTTCAATTTTGATAAATCAAAGTCAGAAGAATACAATATTTCATCAACAGGGGGTTTCATATCTATTTCTAACAACGAGGATCATTTTGATATTTTCTTTGCAGAAGGCTCGGTAGAAAAAGATACAACCTTCAATGTTTCTCCCATAAATAGCATTCCCGATAAAAATGAAGAAAACATTTCTTTAGGTTTTTATCTTTCGGAACAAGGTACTAAGAATCATGTAGAGCTNNTACCTGCCAATACAGTGATTATAAAATATAATGAAGATGGCAGCGGATACAGCGTTGTACCCACACAACGCATCAATATTAAAGGGGTTAATGGGCTCATTGCTATGGTGCAGTCTTTTTCTGGTTACGGCGTGAAAACAGTCACTCAGGAAGAAATAGATAAAATGGGCGATGAGACGATTAGCACCGGCTTGGACTGGACGCTTAAGGTGGATGACGAATTTAAAAATGAAATAATAGGTGAAGGAGATATTGAAGGGGGATTAACCTTTATCTCCAATTTGCTGTTATCTATGGAGAATACGCAACGTAAAGATTCTTGGATGATGCATGGCACTTATACGGGAGAAGCTCATTTGGCAATCGGAGTAGATATTTATCTTGAGGGGGAAATTTATAACAGCTCCAACTTTGCTGGAGATGTGCAAAATGAAAGCTTTGTGCTTTATCCGGTTCCTACGGTATATGATACTGGAGGAGATGGACTGCCACTGGTCGGCTTGGTTCCGGAGTATTATATGGGCGCAGGAATACTGCANNAACCATCCCAAAAGGGAGCGATGGATATCGTGGATGTGGCCGGTATGATGGGAACGCCCATGGATATAACCGAAAAGGATGTTGCCTTTACTGTTATTACAAATGGTCCTTATGCAGAGGTTGAATTGCTCGATTTTAGCATGTATGGCTCGGTGGTACACAAGGGGATCATCGTAGGTCACGGAAAGGATACTCCCAAGGAATCGGATTCCGTACCGCTGGAGGATCTTGCCGCAAGATACCGTGAGAAAATGGCACGAGAGGCACAGATTAAAAGTAATTCTGACGGAAGTGTAAGCATTGATAAGAATGGTGATGGCAAAGACACAATAACTATCAATATAAGCGAGGATAGTTCTTTAAGATATGATACAAATGGGGATGGAGTATATGACATTGAGATAGCTCCCTTAGAAGTAAAGAGGTAATTGCAATATAAATAATAAATCACTAATCATTGGAGGAGGAACGAGTATGAAACAAAAAACATTAGCCTTTTTATTAACATTTTTATTGATTATCGGCATGTTGCCCTTGACTGCATTTGCAGATGATGCACCTTTTACATTGGAAATACCCACAAACCTTACAGCGGAGTTGAAAAAGGGTGATGAGGGTGTGCCTTATTTTGAGCTTAAGGTTAATATTCCACAAAAGGTAATGGATTTGGCTATCAAGCTTAATGAAAATGCGGAATATTTTGATGGGAAACAGTGTGACGACATAGTAATTGAGTTTGAATACAAATACGGAAAGTATGATTGGAATGAAGGACCATCAATGTATTGGAGCACATCTGATTATGTTCTTCAATATCCTGAGCATGGCTGTTTTGAATACCGACCTTTTGACAGCTCAACAAAATTTGAGGATATAGACATCAAAGCTGAAACTTATTCCTTCCGTGCACGTTTTCGCACATTGTGGGGATATGCAGACGGTATGCTGGACTATGAGATTAATTCCAATTATTCAAATGTTGTCATNNCTGGGCAACACCTGAATTGCAAAAAGCAGCAGATGCAGGGCTTATTCCCGGCATACTCATGGGGGCAGATATGACGAAACCCATAACTCGTGAGGAGTTTGCGGAGCTTTCGGTGCTGCTTTATGAAAAGGTAACGGGTAAAAATAGCGAATCTGTAACCCCAAATCCTTTTACAGACACTACAAACACACAAATATTGAAAGCTTACAAGCTTGGAATTACATCAGGTACATCCGCTACCACCTTTGAACCGAAGACATTAATCAATAGGGAGCAATGTGCTGCTATGCTGTTCAGAGCAATAAAAGCAATCAAGACAGACGGTGATTACAGCATAGAGGGTGTTAAGGACTTCCCGGATCAGAAAAATATATCTAGCTGGGCAGTGGAGTCTACTAAATACATGTCCAAAATAGGCATTATAAAGGGCGACGAAAAGGGTAATTTCATATAAAAGGCAACAACAACCGTGCAACAGGCAGCAGGTTATGGTATGTCCACAAGAGAAGCAGCAATTCTGATGACGGTACGAACCTACGAAAAGATTAAATAGTAAGTTACGTTACAAGGTAAAAAACCAAGCTTCGATATTGAAGCTTGGTTTTCTGTATGTTCTAACCCAATTTTTTAGAATGGTCCGTAGTTTATTAGATCCGCAATTAAGACGAATCCTCCGCCCATTATCATCCATATAAACCAAATCGGGAACATGAATTTTACCCATTTTTCGTAAGATATTTTTGCAACTGCCAAAGTAGCTATCAGCGTACCGGATGTTGGCTCTATGTAGCTTGCAAAGCCGTCACCAAACTGATAAATTAAAACAGTGAGCTGTCTTGTAATTCCCACAACATCAGCAAGTGGTATCATTATAGGCATAGTAGCAGCTGCCTTGCCTGTAGCTGATGGAATTATAAAGTCCAAGACTGCTTCAATTAAGAACATTCCCAAGGCTGTAACGGCTTTTGGAAGACCTACAAGCACCGATGCGAAGTTGTAAATAATTGTATCGATTATTTGACCATCCTGCATAACTACCAGAATAGCTCTCGCGATACCAACCATTATTGCCCCTGAAACCATGCCTTTTGCACCGTCAAAGAATTCTTTTATGCTGCGATCAACACCTAATCCTCCGATAATAGCAGAAGCGATTCCTAACATTAAGAAGATTGTACCTATTTCAGTCATGGAGAAGCCTTTTTTAAATACTCCATATACCAGGAATGCAAAAGCAGCTACAATTGCAAGTAAAACAAGCTTTTGTCTGCCTGTAAGCTTCGCAACATTGTCTAAATCAATGTGTGAACCAGATTCTTCAATCTCTAAATCTCTTACAATGCTGTTTGCAGCGTTTTTCTTAACTTTACGTCCATATCTTATTACGTATGCCGAGGTAATTGCAAGCATTACAGCCCAAACCACGAATCTGAAGCCTATACCTGAATACATTGGCAGCTCTGCTATTTGCTGAGCAATTCCTGTCGTAAACGGGTTAACCATTCCGGCACAGAAACCACATGCTGCACCAAGTGTTATCATTGCCATACCCACCAGCGCATCATAGCCCAATGCTCTGG
>DOON01000044.1 GCA_003514865.1 Clostridiales bacterium | reverse complement strand
CCGCATTTTGCGGGTTTTTTATATGCTTTATTTATCCGAACTATTTTTAATTGTAGATAAAATTTATTTCGTACTAATAAAAACATTATAAAAGATACATTTTGAAGTAAAGAAGAGTAATATAGAGTAACGAGGAGCAAATACACAATCAAAACGGTTTTTAGCATATTAAAACTTCAATTGTCGCAAATTGCGTATTTTAATAATTTGAATTGACTTTTAAAGAGTGCTATAATACAAGGTAATGTAAAAAAACAGACAAGGAGTGAAGGACTATTTGAAAGATATAATTGAACAAATTATAGAAATCGATACTCTGGCCTTTGCGAATAAGACAAAAAATGAACAAATCTTATTCAGTAAAAAGCAGGACTTCGAAAATATGATATCAGCCTATCGAGATGAAAAGCTTACGTCTGCAAAAAACAAAGCGCAGGCCATAGCTGAAGAAACAGATGCTTTTATCATCGAGACAGAAAAGTCTCACAAGGAACAAATACAAAAAATATCTGCTTCAATAGATAAAGACTATTCAAAAGCAGAAACTGAATTAATTCAAAAAATATTTAACAAATTATTTGTATTGGAGGGTTAATATGAACCCTAACATGGCATTTTACGCTGTAAATACAAAGATAGCAACGAAAAAAGGGCGCATTCTGAACAAAGGTGATTGGAATAAGTTCATTGAATGCGATTCTGTTGAGCAGCTTGCCGATCTCTTAAAAAACAATGTGGAGTTTGCAAAAGCGTTTAAAGATGCTGACAGCAGCGAAAGCCAAAGAGTAAATCTTGAAACAATATTAGGCAAATTCAGACGGATTGAAGTGGAAAATTTGCTCCATTATTTTTCCGGTGACTATAAAGAATTTCTGAAAACTTTTTTAATGGAAGAAGAAATCAGTGATTTAAGCTTAATTATCAGAAAATTATCCAGAGAAGAGTCACTGGATGGTATAAAGGATAGATTTATACATTCGGAATTGTTTGCAACCTTAGATTTTGATGATTTACTGACTGCTAAAAGTATTGACCAGCTGGCGAAGAAGCTCAAGGGTACAGCTTATTACAGCGGCTTAAGCAACCTGACTAAGGAAGATGCTTTAAAGAGAGATTTTCACATTGAAATGAAATTGTATATGGCATACTACAGATCTCTTTTTGACAGAGCTGAAAAGTTGGACAAGGAAGATAGAAACGCTGCCAAAGAAATAATAGGCTTCAAGATAGATCTGTTGAATATTCAGTGGATTTTCAGAGCATTAAAGTATTACAGCATATCACCTGAAGAAATATTTATTTACAGCCTTGAAGGCGGTAAAAAAATCGACTATAGTAAATTGAAGAAATTAAGCGATTCTCAGTCGATAGATGAATTTAAAGGTATGGTTCAAGATTTTCTGAAGTACGACCTTTTCAAAAATTTAAACGACGCCGAAATGGATATTAACGTTGTAATAGATTATTATATGTTTGATTATATCAAAACTAAAAAATATCGCAATGTAGGTACGGCTATATCGTTTGTTTATTTGTTGGACATAATTGTAAATGATTTAACATCAATAACCGAAGGAATTCAGTACAATGTTCCTAAAGAAAAGCTAAAAGAATATGCGGCATTTAACATATAGGTAGGGAGGAGGCTTTGGATGGCTATTGAAAAAATGGTTCTTTTAAAAATAATAGGTTCAATCGATGATATGCACCAAATATTAAAAGAACTTATATTCTGTGAAAATGCACATTTAAATCTAAATGTGGAAAACAGCAGTGCCTATAACAATTATTTGGCAGTGCATCAATATGAATCGGAAATAATCGGTTCATCCATCTACAATATTGTAGATCCTAACAATATTCACAACAGCTGCAGCGATTGCCTGAGTTCTGTTGAAGAATTAAGCCGCGGCTTAGGTCTGGAATTGAAAATAGATAAAAAACTGTTGCTTGAAAATAATTATGATTTTGACCAGGCAAAGAAAGATTTATCAAGAATCCAGCTTACTATAGGCGGAAGGGTAAAGGAAATAAACAATAAAAAGCAGCAGATAAGCGAGCTTTTAGAATTGAGAGGCAAGATTGACAGCATCGCAGACAAGGATGTTGATTTCAAAAAAATTGCCGATTTAAACTATTTCTATTATGAAATAGGATCCTTTGTGACAGAAAACAAATCACGCCTGAAGAAAAACTATGAAAATTTAAGTGCGATTGTTTTAAAAATAGGAAATATAAAGTCTTCTTCAGAGGATTTATACATGATTATCTATCCTAAGCAATTCAAGGGTGAAACAGACAATCTTTTAAAATCTCTGAATTGGAGCGAGCTTGTAATTCCTGAGGAATATGAAGGCAGCGCTGCGGAAACGCTTGTGAAGATAGATGCTAAGATTGACGAGCTGCAGAAGGACATAACTTCTTTATCGTCTTCAATAGAGACTGAAACAGAAGACAACAAGAAAACTATATTCAAAATTTATAATGTGTTCAAGCTGGAAGACAAAATATCCGAGCTTGAGCAGAGAGCTGATTTTGGAAACAATGCTTTTGCCCTTGATGTATGGGTGGAAGAAAAGAACAAGGCTGAGGTTGAAAAAGTTATTGCAAGTGTTACCGACAAATACCTTATTTCATCAAAGACACCTCAGGAATTCAGCGATGATGTAATAGCGCCTACAAAATTAAAAAACAACTGGTTCTCAAAACCTTTTGAAATGATAGTTAATATGTATGGATTGCCTGCTTATGACGAACTTGACCCAACAATGATTGTAGCAATTACTTTCTGTCTGGCATTTGGAATAATGTTTGGTGATATAGGACAGGGATTGGTTTATGTGCTTGCAGGTCTTCTGATAAAAAATAAAATGGAAGCTGCAGGCGGTCTGGCAATAAGACTCGGTGCAAGCTCAATGGTATTCGGATGTATATACGGCAGCTTGTTCGGTCTTGAAAAGCATGAATTGCCATGGCTTCCGGGCATACTTAACGGTAGTCCGCTGAGTCCCGACAACATACCGATGATATTGGTTGCCGGTATTTTGTTTGGTTTCATGGCTCTTACGGTGTCTTATCTGTTGGGTACGATTAATTCGTTGAGAAGAGGCAATATTGAAGAGGGTATATTCGGTAAAAATGGTATATTCGGCTATATATTCTTCGTAAGCTTCATAATGGCAATAGTTGCGTTGACAGGAATATTCAATATACCAATGGGAATTCCGGTTACAACACTTTTAATAAGCTTGGTTGTATTAGTTATGAAACAACCTATTACAAGCTTGGTAACAGGGCACAGACCTTTATTCCACGAAAGTCCGGGTGCATATATGACTGAAAGCATATTTGAAGCAATAGAAACTATCTTGGGTACACTGAGTAATTCTATATCCTTCGTGCGTGTCGGTGCATTTGCATTGAACCATGCCGGATTGTTCCTGGCGTTCATGGTTATTTCGGAAATGATGCCTAAANNCACTACTATGAAATGTTCGGAAAATATTTCAAGGGTGGCGGCGTTGCATTTAAACCAATAAAATTAAACTAATAATAATAAAAATAATTTAACTATTTTACAAATTTAAAGGAGAATTTAAAATTATGCAAATTATATCTTTAGTATTAGCAGCAGCTATATCAATAGGAACAATTGTTTACGGTTTCAAAGCAATTAAAAACAATAAAAAAGGAAATATTAAAAAAGCAATCTTAACTACAGTTTCAGCATTTGGTCTTGTAATGGTTGGTGCTGTAATATCAACACTTTTTGGTGGTAATGTAATGGCTGAAACAGCTGCTGCCGCAGAAACAGCTGCTGTTGCATCAGGAATCTCCATAGGAGAAGGTATCAAATATTTTGCAGCTGCATTGTCAACAGGTATTGCAACAATAGCAACAGGTATAGCAGTTGGTTCCGTTGGTTCATCAGCAATAGGAGCAATCGCAGAAGACCAGTCCTTACTTGGTAAAACATTAATCTTCGTTGGTATGGCCGAAGGTATATCAATTTACGGTATGATTATATCAATATTGATTCTGTTCGTTTAATAATAATGAAAAGAGAAGCAATATGAGGTCTTATTTAATAAGCGATAACATGGATACCTGGGTAGGACTGAGGTTGGCAGGAATTGACGGTATAATTGTCAATGACAGGGAAAATGCATTAAAAGAAATGAAGACTGCTGTAAAGAATCAAGACATAGGTATCTTGATTCTTACAGAAAAAATTGTTGATATGATAAAAGACGAGTACTTGGAATACAAACTGAAATCCAAAACTCCTCTGATCATTGAG
>DOON01000262.1 GCA_003514865.1 Clostridiales bacterium | reverse complement strand
GGAGGAACAATGTATTCTATTGCAAAGCAATATAATGTCAATCCCGATAAAATTATATCCGATAATGAACTGGCAAATCCGAACGTGCTGGTTCCAGGTCAGACGCTGGTTATTCTCGTACCCGATGTTGTTCATACGGTTCAGCCCGGAGATACCCTTGAAAATATTGCCAAAAGATATGGAACCACAGTTTCGCGATTGCTGCAGTACAATCCGTCAATAACTCACGCGGATGCTATATTCCCGGGAGAAAAAATAACTGTAACGTTAAACGAGGAAAAACGGGGGTCAATTCAGGTTTTAGGGTATGCATATCCAAATATAGACAGGACAGTGCTTATGAAGACACTGCCTTATCTGACATATCTGGCAATTTTCACATATGGTCTGACACCTGAAGGTAATTTAATAGGAATTGATGACGAAGAATTAATAAGAATCGCAAGAGATTTCGGTGTGGCACCTCTCATGCACATTTCTACATTGACGGAAGAAGGAACATTCAGCAATGAGCTGGCACACACCATTTTANNAGTGAGAACAATGAAGGAAAAGGGATACAGCGGACTTGACATAGATTTTGAGTATGTTCTTCCCGAGGATAAAGAAAAATATGTAGAGTTTATCGGCAATATAACCAAGAGGCTCAATGAAGAGGGATTTTTTGTGATAACCGCACTTGCGCCAAAGGTCTCGGCCGACCAGCCCGGGCTTCTTTACGAGGCACATGATTACCCTGCCATCGGTGCTGTTTCAAACAGGGTGCTGCTCATGACCTATGAATGGGGATATACCTACGGTCCTCCAATGGCTGTGGCACCTGTAAATAAAGTGAGAGAGGTTCTTGATTACGCAGTAACCGAAATTCCAAGGGATAAAATTTTTATGGGTATCCCGAATTACGGATATGACTTCACACTGCCGTATGAACAGGGCGTTTCAAAGGCACAATCACTTTCCAATGTGGGAGCGGTGGACCTGGCGGCAACTGTGGGAGCAAATATAAGGTTTGATGAAACAGCTCAGTCTCCGTACTTTATCTACTACGACGATCAAGGCAAACAGCATCAGGTGTGGTTTGAGGATGCCCGCAGCATAGAGGCAAAGTTAGATTTATTTTCTGAGTATGGACTTGAAGGTGTGGGCTATTGGAACGTCATGAGATATTTCCCGCAGAACTGGCTTGTTTTAAGCTCTCTGTACGATATTGCAAAAGTATTGTAAAAATGAATACTTTACTGTAATTTTACGGAAATACCGGCATATATTTTTGTAACAGGTATTTTTGGGAGGTTTTCATGAATAATAAAAATTATAGAATAATGAAATTTTTTGAGCCGATAAATAAACAGGATAAGTCAAGAGGATACGTGCGCCTTGATATAAGAGGCATAAAAGGAAATATACTTGTATCGGTTGAAAACTTAGGCGACGTTAAATCCACAAGTGAAGTTTATCTGTATAAGGATAGGACAAATAAAATCAAGCTCGGGGATATTAACAACAAGAAAGGAATGCTGAAAAAGCTTTTAACATTCGGGAACAATAATGCAATTGAGGATTACAATGTATGCGCCGTTGTAAGGGATAAAAAGATTGTTTTGTATTCCAGTCTCTTTAATACTTCAAGCCTCGATCAGATAAGGAAGCTTGAAGTGGAAGAGAATAAATTGGTGGAAGAAATCCGTATGGTAGAAGGTGAATTGGCGGAAGAAATCCGTATGGCAGAAGATGACTTGGCGGAAGAAATCCATATGGCAGAGGAGGCTGAATACGAAGAAGCCGAGGAAATAGCAGAGGTATATGAGGAAGCCGAAAATGCAGAAGATATTGAAATATCAGAAGAAATTGAAAGTTCAGAGGAAATTGCCAGTGAGGATGTGGCTGATGAGCTGGAGCAGGCGGATGCCGAAACCGAAGAATCTGATAGTGGAATTAAAAGAACCTCGGTAGATTCGGCCGTAGATATCAATGAGAGAAGTGTAGAGAGTTTTGGCGATAATAACACGGAAAACAGAGCGCAGTCACGCAGATTCAGAAACAAGTTTGACGAGAGCCTGTACAAAGTGCTTAAGGATTACAAGGAACTGGAACCGCTGTCTGTAAAGATTCAGGACTTAAACTGGTGGTACATACCATATGACGAAACACGTGTAAGAAACGGCTTCCTTCCTTATTATAATCAAGTAATAAGTTCATACTATCCGTATCCTATGTCAAACCGTGTTACAACATGCAGTTTTCTTATGAAGAAATACGGGCATTACATTTTCGGTATATATAAGGAAAAAGGAGAAATTGCGCGATTTGTATATGGCGTTCCCGGAGTATTCAAAAAGGAAGAGCAGCCATACAAGGGTGTAACGGGGTTTAAAAACTGGTCATACAGCAACAAGGAGAATGATGAAAGACACGGGTACTGGCTGGTGTTTGTAAATCCGAGAACAGGGGAAGCAACAGCNNCTTGCCTAAATAACTCTGTACAAATTTTTATAAATTTGTTATAATATACAAGAATATTTCAAAAAAGGAGTTTAAAAAACAAATGCCACCCATAAGTACTAACATGCACTTTGGTAAATTATTTATAGAAAATTCCGAATCGGAAATACACATACCCAGCTTCATAGTGGGGATGGTTTCGCCGGAAACCATAGAAGAGGATGACTTTGAGGATCTGCACACCTTTGATGAGGACGGCAACATGGATGTTCGGGAGTTTTACGAGCAGTTCGACTTTAAAAATCTGAACCTTAAGGAAAAATCATTCGTATTGGGGTATTACTGTCATTTGTGGTTTGATGAATACTATAAGTTTAATGCAAGCAAGCTCACTGTGAACAACAATGCAGATTTAACAGATGAAGAGCTCAGCCTTGCGGTAAAGTCCACGTTGAGGAATTATGACAGCAAATATATAAACAATTTTTTTGAAAAATATTTTAAAGAAATAGCTGGTTTTAAAGAAGATATTAACATAAAAGAGCTTGGCGGCATCTGCATCAAAAAAGCTAGGGATAAGATAGCGGATTTTTTATCTGAAGACGTACCGGAATCTGTTTACCCGCAGCTCATAGATGAACATGAGTATATGAGTCTTATGAAAAACGGATGCAGTAAAATTATGAGGTCACTATAAAAAAATAACTCCTGTAAAGGAGTTTTTTTAAAAGTAAAAATTGACTGCAANNTCACCTTAATTATGGTATTATTATGGATATTGGTTATAAGGATGGATTCATGAAATATAAATATGTATTTTTTGATTTTGACGGAACATTGGCAGACACTGAAGAAGTAAATTTTGTTATATATCAGAAGCTTGCTGAAAAATACAACTTGAGAAATATTACTATAGATGAATTGGGTCATATTAAGAAAATGAGTGCACGTGAGCTTATTAATTATGTTGAGCTTAAGAAAAGGTATCTGCCTTTCATGCTGAAAAGAGGAAAGAACCTTCTTAAGTTGGATATGAAGAATATAAAGCCATGCAAGCCGGACATATTTGATGTTGTAAGAGAGCTTAAGGAAATGGGTATAAAGACTGGAATTCTCACTACAAATTCAAAGACGAATGTTCAAATGTTTCTTGAAGAGCACAATGCAGATATTTTTGATTTTTTTGCAAGTTCCTCAATGTTTGGCAAGGAAACGAAAATGAAAAAAATAATCAAAAAGGGAAAGATGAGCCTGAATGAGGTTCTATACGTCGGAGATGAAATAAGAGATATAAATGCCGCAAAGAATACAGGAATTGATATAGCATCTGTGGCATGGGGCTATAATACGGTTGAAAGCTTAAAAAAGCATAATCCTGAATTTCTTATATATGCTCCTTCAGAGCTTATTGAAATATGCAAATAAAAATACGAATGAGTGTTTAAAAAAATAATAAAGATTTCGATTAAATGCAAATAATATTATTGCATTTAATTTTTTTATATGTTAGAATACCCTATAAAAAAATTAAGGAGGAGAATTGCAGATGATTTACACAATTAAGCCTGAACACCACGGTATTGCGGAGCTGACAAAAATACTTGAAGAGCATTCCGAAATACAATTTGTTTCATTTATGGGCGTCGATATAGGCGGTAACGGAACAGATGAAAAAATACCTATAAAATTGTTTTTAAGAGATATGGAAGATATGCTGAAATACGGAATTCAAACAGACGGATCGAGTGTTGAGCTGCAGGGTATTGCAGATTTAAACAATGCGAGAGTCGATATACTTCCTGACTTAGACTGCAATTGGTTCATCGATTACAACTACGAATATTACAACGATGAAACGGGACTTCCTGTAGGTACTTTAAAAATTCCTTCTTTTATTATACACAGCAATG
>DOON01000299.1 GCA_003514865.1 Clostridiales bacterium | reverse complement strand
TTGACAATAATCCGCCGGAAAATGCATTGGACTGGCAGGGAAATCCGTGGAATGGAAAGGCATCAGAAGAAAAAGGGGCGCATCCTAATTCAAGATTTACAGCTCCTGCGAAAAATTGCCCCTGCATATCTAAAGAGTGGGAATCACCGGAAGGAGTGCCTATTTCGGCAATAATATTCGGAGGAAGAAGAGCTAAGACCGCTCCACTTGTTTACCAGTCAAGAAGCTGGCAGCACGGAGTGTTTGTAGGTTCGTCCCTGGCTTCGGAAACCACTGCAGCAGCAGCCGGAAAGGTAGGGGTTGTCAGAAGAGATCCTATGGCAATGCTTCCATTTTGCGGATACAATATGGGAGAATATTTCGGACATTGGCTCAACATGGGCAAAAAAGCAGGTAATCCGCCGAAAATATTCCATGTGAACTGGTTCAGAACAAATGACGAGGGCGATTTCCTGTGGCCGGGATACGGAGAAAACTTCAGAGTTCTTGAGTGGATTATAAAAAGATGTGAAGACGGAGTAGGTGCAGAGGAGTCATTAATAGGATTCATTCCCAAGGCAGAAGATATAAATACTGAAGAGCTGGATGTTTCCGAAGATGTGCTCAAGGGACTGTTGACAATAGACGTGGAATCATGGCTTGAAGATATAGACAGCATAGGAGAATTCTACAATAAAATAGGCGATACTCTCCCTGAGGGACTGAAAGAGGAATTAAGCCTATTGAAACAAAACTTAACCAATGCTTGTGAAGGATCAATAGCATAATAAAAAAACAGCAAGTATAAGTTTCAGGGTATTACTCCTTAGAATTTAAGGAATAATACCCTGATTTAATATTTTGTGAATGAGACTGATATTTTAGAAAGTAACAAGTAAATTTGTGAGCAATGTTACAAGAGGAATTGCAATAATGGTTCTTTCAAGAAAAACAAGGAATAAATGCTTAACATTTACCGGAACTCTTGATTTTAATATTATCAGACCAACTTCTGTCATGTAGATGATTTGTAATAATGATACAGCTCCCATTATAAATCTTGTTCTCTCGATTGGGAAATTTGCTAGCATCAGCGGTGGTATATACATGTCAGCAAATCCAACTAAGGCCGTGGGTGCAATTTCCTTAGCGCCTTCTATACCCATCAGATTTATATACCAACCAAACGGAATTGATATGATGTCAAAAATCGGTGTGAATTCAACTAAAATTAGCACTATAGTTCCCCATGACATAACGATGGGGATTAAGTCCAGAAACATGCTGGAATATACGAGAAGCCCCGATTTTGCTACATCCGTTAAAGTTGAATCCTTAGCTCTGTGTCCGGCTAAGTTAACAGCCCATTTCATCTTTGAAATACCCTCAGGTATTTCTTCATCAATTCTCTTTCCTGAAATCTCATCATAAGTGTCAGGNNTTTGACAGAGGCGGAATTCTGGGTAGTATCATAGCTAAAACAATACCTCCCAGAAGGCTGATTAAATAGAATATAGTAAATTTACTATCCACGCCTATAAGCTTTGCTATTACAAAACAAAACGGTATAGATACGAAAGAAAAATTCATCGAAATTGTTGCTGCCTCTCTGGCGCTGTAATATCCTGTCTCATATTGGCGTGTAGTCAGGATTGCCGCAGCGTTAGATGCTCCGAGCCATGAAGTTATCAAGTCTACGGCAGAACGCCCCGGAACAGTAAACAGCGGACGTACTACATTTCTGACTAAGATACCTACAAATTCCATAATACCAAAATCAGTCAGCAACGGCATTAAAAATGCGATACAAAGTACAACGGATACTAATGTAGATGAAACATCCAGCATTGAGCCTCCGGTAGCTCCGGATTTTATGGCGTCAGGACCAAAATTAAAATATACCATGTATATTATGATTAAGCCGGTTAATCTGCTTACTAAATACAGTGGGGAAGGTGAGAACAACTTTTTCATGGTCTCATTTTCCTGTATGAATGTTGGTTTAAAAAGCATATTTATTACGGTCATAATTGATGAGAAAGTAATAAATATTAATACAAATAAGTTTGCTAAATTAATAGTTTCAAGCTGCAGCAAATCAGATACCCAATTGATAACTATACCGATTGGGATAGTGAATGTTGTTCNNACAGAAAGCTTTGGAATCTGATTAATGCTCTCAGCAGCAGAAAACCTTCTTTTTCTATATTCCTCAATCATAGGTGGCTGAATTTCATGGCGGTTCCTCAGTGCGTAAATTGCAGCTCTTTGTGAAATAGATGGTGCCGTAAAAACTACATTTTCATTAATTTGTTGTATGATTTCTATTATGTACCCCGGTGCAATTATATTTCCTACTCTCCAGCCGGTCATTGTAAAGTTCTTTGAGAAAGAATTAATGATAATTGTCCTTTCCTTCATGCCTGGGAGACTGGCAAATGGCACAAATGGATTCTGATAACTAAAAGATGTATAAATATCGTCTGAAATTACAATTAAATCATATTTTATTGCGATTTGTGCGATTTTTTCCATAACATCAACAGTCAGGCAATTACCTGTGGGATTGCTGGGAGAATTAATAATTAATGCCTTTGTTCTTTCTGTAATTAAGCTTTCCAATCTCTCTATATTGATTTGAAAATCCTCTTCTTCGTAGGTGGGTAATTCAATGGGAATTCCTCTTACTAACTTCACCTGCTGAGGATATGGCGTAAAATATGGCGCCTGAAGAATTACTTCGTCGCCGTCATCAACTATGGCTTCTAAGGCAAGATACATTCCGAGGCATCCTGATGCGCATACGAAGACTTCCTTATCCTTTACATCCATGCTGTATTCTTCCTTGTAGTAATTAATTATTTCATGACGCAATTCGGGGTCTCCTCGAAAGTCAGTATATTTTGTATGTCCGGCTTTGGCATCGGCGAAAGCATTATCTATTATTATATTATTTGTAATTAAATCAGGGTCACCTAAACTTAAATTAATAACATCATTAAAAGATTTTGCTATAACATCAGACTGCCCCATAGCGGTACTCTGATCCTTCCAATACCTCTTTGCAATAAATTTATGTTTCATTTTGTTTTCCTCCATTAAATCATTTAATTATGATAATATTGCCTTGGTTTTACCTTTTACAGATTTGTTAACCAAGTATTTTGGTATGATATTGCTCCCTATGGTTGTTCCTATTTGTTCTGCAGCCTTACGCCTGCATTCTGTCAAGGCTTCTTCTGAATAATATGCTACATGGGGTGTAATAATAACATTGTCAAGCTCATACAGAGAGCTTTTCAATTCGGTTTCATCAGTTATAACATCTATTCCAGCTGAATCTAAAATGCCTTCCCTTAAGGCGTCGTATAAATCCTCTTCTTTAATTATTTCACCTCTGGCGGTGTTTATAAGTATACCTCCCCTTGGCATTTTCTCTATAAGCTTAATGTCAATTATGCCTTTGGTATTTGGTGTCAACGGTGTATGAATTGAAATAATATTGCAGGATGCAAATAATTCTTCTAAGCTTTCAGCTCTTTGCACGTAGTGTTCCTCGAATACAGCATCATCTAAAAACGGGTCAAAAGCAATAATCTTCATTCCAAATGCCTTCATCAATTCAGCAACACGCCTGGCGATATTGCCGAAGGATACCAAGCCGTAAACCCTGCCTTGCAATCGGTGAATCTCACCTTGCTTATAAATATCTTCTACGTTCCAGATTTTATTTCTTGCAAGCTTTTCATAAGTTGAAGTTTTTCTTACACAGGACAAAGCTAAGGTAACAGTATGCAAAGCAACCTCCTCAATGCAATAATCGGGAACATTGGTTATACAAATTCCCTCGTCTGTCGCAGCATCCAGGTCAATTGTATTTATTCCTATGGTCTGTGTGGCTATAATTTTACATTTCTTCATTTGTTCTAAGGTGTTTCTGTCAAATTTAGTATATACAGATATTATACCATCCGCTTCCGGCAATTCTTCTGCAATTGATAAGGTATCGGCTGCCGGAATATATTTAACTGTTAATCCGACATTTTTTCTTTTTAAAGATTCCGAAATAATTTCTTCCTCGAGCTGAATATCTTCCCCTTCATCATTAATTACTAATACTTTAATTTGCTCCATGGATATCCTCCTTTTTCTTAATTTCAATATCCATCCATGATTTATTTCTTTCAGCAACATTTATATCGTTATATAAAAACCTCCATATTACATAAGTATACTCAATCTTGATTTAGTATGCAACAAAAATATATAAAATTACAAAAAAATTTATATTTTAACAAAAGTTTTTTAAAAACGCTATCAATATCCGCAATTTTCTGAACCACATGATTGGTTGTAAGAAATTTTATAAAATTATTAAAAAAGGTGTTGACAAAATGAAAATCATCGTTTATGATAAGAAAAAATAAAGTTAATGCATTGAAGCAGAGAAAATTATTTCAGACGTTCCCAGAGAGTTGGCGGTCGATGCGAGCCAATAACAGAGAAATATAATATACACTGCTGAGCATGTTTGTTGAAAGGAAACCAGTAGGCAAATACGTATACCTTCGTTACAGGTTAGAGGTTGTTGGACCCGGAAGAGCGATGATGTCAGTAATGATATCATAAATAGGGTGGTACCGCGGAATCTTTCGTCCCTGTAAGTGCATTTGAAATAGTGCGTTTACAGGAATGAAAGATTTTTTTATGCCCTAACCCCACTTTTTCGACCGATAGGGAGAAAAAATGGCGGTAGGTCAAACGCACAGAATGCCCAATTTATGCGACCGGAGGGAGCAAATAAATTGGATGCATTCCCCTGCGATACCTTGAACGCACAAAGTCATAAACGAAGAGATAGAAACGTGAAACTTTACAATTGATATAAACTTGGCCAAAGTTAATATAAACAGAAACAAACAATATTAAATATTCTAGGAGGACATTATGAAATTTAATTTAATAAAAAAGATAACGTCAGTTGCATTAATTGCAGCAATAATACTTACAGGATGTGCACAAGGAACACAGGATAAAAAAACATTTAAAATAGGAATATCCCAGTTAATAGAGCATCCGGCTCTGGATGCATCAAAGAAGGGCTTTATTGATGAAATGAAAAACATGGGTCTTGAGGTGGAGTTTTTAGACCAGAGTGCTCAGGGAGAGCTTGCAAATGCACAGCTTATTGCTGAAAAATTTGTTAAGGACGATGTAGACCTGATATTTGCAATAGCGACTTTATCTGCTCAGGCAGCAAAGCAGGCAATTAAGGGAACAGATGTGCCAATGGTTTTTACGGCTGTAACAGATCCTGTGTTTTCACAGATAGTTTCTGATTTAAACGTTACGGACAACAATATAACAGGAGTTATAGATGCTGCTCCTATTAAGGAAAATCTTGAAATGTTCAAGGAGCTTGACGCAGGTATAAAAACAGTTGGAATAATCTACAACATAGGAGAATCAAACTCAGAGGTTCAGGTTGAACGTACGAAGGCTGTTGCTGTTGAAATAGGTCTTGCAGTGGAAACAGTGGGAATAACATCTGTTAATGATATACCTCAGGCTGTGGATACAATCTCCAAAAAAGCAGACGGTCTGTATATAATTACCGACAATATGGTCGCTTCGGCAATATCACTGGTAGCTAGGCTTACAAAGGAAAACAAGCTGCCTACAGTATCTGCGGACGGAACTCATGTGGCAGAAGGAATTCTAATGTCAAAGGGAATAAGCTTCTATGAAATAGGAAGAGAGTCAGCTATGATTGCAAAGCAAATATTGGTTGATAAAGCGGATATCGCGAAAATACCGGTGCAGTCTTCAAAAAGCTTAGAGAAAGTAGTTAACTTAAAAACTGCCGATGAATTGGGACTTACAAAAGACAACAAAGCATTCACAGGTGCAGAGTTTATAGAATAACAGACGAATTGACTAACTGTCATATATTAAAATCATCAGGAGGAAGCATGAATACATTAATACTTACATCGGTGGAGCAGGGACTAATATTTGCAGTCCTTGCCATAGGTGTAACCATAACATACAAAATACTCGACTTTGCGGATTTGTCAGTGGAAGGAACATTCCCCATGGGAGCCTTTATATTTGCAAGGTTCATAACCTCGGGAGTTGGTCCTGTTATCAGCACAGTGCTGGCATTCTTTATAGGAACACTGGCAGGGCTTCTGACCTACACCCTTAATATCAAGCTGAAAATCAAGGCATTGCTTTCGGGAATACTCACAATGACAATACTGTATTCAGTAAACCTCAGAATGAACGGAAAATCAAACATAGGACTGTTCAGCCATCCATCCATATTCGACGGAGCAAGCACGCTGATAGTACTGATAATAATCGTAGCAGCCGTTAAGCTCATGATGGATATGTTCCTTAAAACAGAAATAGGTTACATGCTGGTGGCAACAGGAGACAACGAAACACTGGTGAAATCATTGGGAGAAGATTCAAACAAATATAAGCTCATAGGGCTGATGCTTTCGAACGGGCTTGTGTCAATGAGCGGAGCGATGATGGCACAATATCAGGGTTTTTCAGAAATAACCATGGGGACGGGGATAATAGTAGTATCCCTGGCCTCCATAATAGTGGGAGACACAATACTGAAAGAAAAAAAGCTGAAGAACTCCACAAGAGCAATAATGGGAGCATTGGTGTACAAATTCATAGGAGCCGTGGCAATAGACCTTGGTCTGAAGCCAACAGACTTAAGAGCGGTAAACGCAATAATAGTAATAGCATTTTTAAGCTACAACACATTCGGACCCCAGCTTAAAAAGCTGAATAAATAGGAGGAATTATGCTGGAAATAAGAGAATTATCAAAGAGCTTTAATATAGGAACAGATAACGAGGCAACAATATTCAGCGGCTTCAGCCTGGAAATAAACAGCGGAGAATGCACGGGGATATTAGGAGCAAACGGATGCGGAAAAAGCACGCTGTTCAATATAATAAGCGGAGTAATAAAGCCCGAAAAGGGAGAAATAATATTGGGCGGAGAAAATATAAGCACACTTAAAGAAAACGAGAGGGCTATATATATAGGAAGAGTACATCAAAATCCATCCATGGGAGTGTCACCGTCACTTACTATATTGGAAAACATAAGCCTGTCAGATAAGAAGTGCCAGAAATTCACGCTAAGAGGCCTCATAAAGAAAGATAAAACCGAAGAATACAAGGAATTATTAAAAACCTTGGACTTAGGACTTGAAAACAAATTAGATACTGAGGTAAAATATCTGTCAGGGGGGCAGAGGCAGTCATTGTCACTTTTGATGGCAACGATGAATAAGCCGGAGCTGTTGCTTTTAGATGAGCATACGGCAGCACTGGACCCAAAGACATCGAGATTGATAATGGAGAAAACACAGGAGCTCATAAAGACCCAGGCCATAACAACAATGATGATATCCCACAATGTGAAGGACACAATAAAATATTCCGACAGAATAGTGATGCTTGACAGAGGAAGAGTTGTGCT
>DOON01000312.1:1424-5801 GCA_003514865.1 Clostridiales bacterium | reverse complement strand
ACGAGATGCTCGTGGTTCCACCTTAGTTACTTCTCAACAGATTTAAGGCATCCATACCAAGACCTTACGACTATGCTTTCAGTCTTAACTCCGGATTAGTTTTCAAACAGTCCTGCAAAGGAAGCTTTCACCTTCTCTTCCCTCTCTTTATTGTGGCCTCTGTCTTACTCGATCCATCACAGTTCATTTTTCATATTATATTACCTATAATGAATTTTTGTCAACACATTTTTCTTATATTATGCAAATTTAAATGTGAATGCTGTTCCCTTGCCATGTTCGCTGAAAACAGACACCTCTATATTGTGTCTTAATGCTATCTGTTTTGCAATAGTCAGCCCTAATCCTGTCCCCGATTTATTGCCGGAAGGCGCAGCGCTGTAATACCTGTCGAATATATGGGGCAGCTCATTTTCTGATATTCCTGTTCCCTCATCCTTTATTTCTACGGTTTTTCCTTTAAGAGAAACCTGAATTCTGCTGTTCTCATAAGAAAACTTAATTGCATTGTCAATTATAATCATAAGCATTTGACGCAGCCGACCATAATCACCCATGACAAAGAAGATATCTCTATCGCTGATGTATTCAANNCCTCTACTCGTTCTGGGTCACGCACGATTCCGTCACACAGAGCTTCAAGGGAACCCCTTATAACCGTCACCGGCGTCCTCAATTCATGAGAAATATTTGTTATAAAGTCCTGTCTTTGCTTTTGAAGTATTTCCCTTTCACGCCCTGCTTCTTCAAGCCTCTGACTCAATAAGTCTATGGTGGACGCCAGCTCGCCTATTTCATCATCTCGTTTAACCCCTGTTTTAACCTCATAATCTCCCTCAGCTAAAATCAATGCTGTTTTTTTCATGCTTTTTAACGGCTTTGCAAATGCTGATGCAAGTACTACCGACAGAGCAAATGATAATACAAGAGCAATAAAAATACTGATAAGAAGGATTCTATATCCTTTTTCAGCAGCCTTATCAATACCTTCTACAGGAGAATGTATGAGCAAAGCACCAATAATTTCGTTTCCTGATATTATTGGTGTTCCCACCGTTATTGCAGGTGTGTTCAGGAGCTTGCTGAATCCTTCACTGAATGTGGTTTCACCCTTAAATACATCCTTGACCACAACATTTGCATCCTCCGGCAAATCCGTGTAGCTGTAATGCATGTTGGACATTGTACCCGTTGTAAGAAGATTCAGATTTTCATCCACGATCCATGCATCATCCATGGCGATTGTATCTAAATTTCTCAGATAAGATCCCAATCCTCCCTGCATATCCATCATTCCGCCCATTCTCCCGTGCATTCTTCCAAAATCCAGATGCGAGCTTCCCGCTAACTGGGATATTGCTTCCGCTATATTCACCGCGCGGTTTTCCAGTTCTATTTTGTGCATGCTTATAACATTGTTTTTGAACAGGCTTATAAATATTATTCCTATTATAACGGAAAATATCAACAGCGCAGCTGAAAAGTATGCCGTAAGTCTTACGGCAATTTTATTATTCATCTTTTTTAACCTCAAATTTATATCCAACACCCCATATGGTCTTGATTTCCCAATTCTCACATTCTCCCAGCTTCGAGCGGAGTCTTTTTATGTGTGAATCAACAGTCCTGCTATCTCCGTAGTAATCATACCCCCACAGGCTGTTCAACAAATTTTCTCTTGTGAAGACCTTATTTTTGTTTGAAACCAGCATCCATAAAATCTCTATTTCTTTTTTGGTGAGTAAAACACTTTTATTATTGATTATTACAGAATAATCTTCCATGTTGATTTTCAGATTATCATATTCCAATATCTGACTGCTCTTTTTATCTTCAGGCATTGATCAGCGCATTATTGCCCTCACCCTTGCCATAACTTCTCCTGGAGAAAACGGCTTCACAATATAGTCATCCGCTCCTATATCCAGCCCCATTATCTTTTCAAAATCTTCTCCTCTTGCAGTAATCATAATAATAGGAACATTTGATTGTCGCCGTATTTCACGGCACACTTCAAATCCGTCCATCTGAGGCATCATAACATCAAGCAGCACAATATCAGGGGTAAATCTTTCAAACATATCCTTTGCCGCCCTGCCGTCATATGCAATTTTGACTTCAAATCCTTCGTTCCTGGCATACTCCCCCAATATAGATGTAATCTGTCTGTTATCATCTGCAATTAATATTGTCGCCATATAATCACCTCTCTTTTTCTATTATAACACAATAAAATAAATATGTGGCAAAAGTGTGTTTTTAAGAAAGATATTTACATATAATTTTTGAATTAATGACATAATTTCGCCACAATTATATTTTATATTATAACCATAGAAAATAAATNNAAATAATTGCATGGAGGTAAAAATGAAAAAAATTATAATCGCTGGTGTTGCGGCAATAGTGCTTATGGCTGCTTCAACAGCATATGCCTTGACAACCGGCCCTGAATTAAACAGCAGGACATATGGAGAAACCACTTATGATGAAGGAATATGGCAGGAATTTCATGACGAAATGTTAAAAAATAAGAAAGCATTTCTGGATGAAAAAGTTGATGACGGTACAATCACTCGTGAAGAAGCTGATGAAATTTACGGCCGTATGTCAGAGAGACAAAGATACTGCGAAAGTAACGGTGGAATGTCTTTTGAAGGAAAAAGGGCAGGACGAGGCTGCGGTGCAGGATGGAGATAAATAGAAGGTCGCCTAAAGGCGGCCCTTCGTAAGATAGTATTGAAGCAGTCTTGAAAGAATGGCGTAGCGTAAAAAGCTACGCCATGTCTTCGTCTGTCAGTTTATTTAATTCCGGGCAGAATCCACACCAAATAATAGCTGATGTGAATATTCTGCCTGCGTTTTCCGTCAGACTTATCGGGTGCTTATACAAACACTTCGTCACGATGGTTGGTGTTAGTTACGTTAAATCCGTGTACTGCTTGCCAGTTTTGGCAGTACATATTAAATCTTAAACTATCGGCCGATATAATTGAAAGTTTATATCAAATATATTATAGAAGTCTATTCCCACTTAAAAAAACGGAGAGAAACAGTAGTACATATTACTCCAATTACAATCATCACAACCACCGGAATAAAAACACTATCTATTGGCAGACCCAGTGAAGCTGCTTTGAGAAGTTTTATTCCTTGTGTCAATGGCAATATATCTGCTATTTTTTGTAGTGCAACGGGCATCACTTCATAAGGCAGCGTAGCTCCCGAAAAAATAAGCATTGGAAAATACAGCAGACTGGCAGCGGCACTTGCTATTTTAATGTTTGGCGCAATTCCACCCACCAGTAGCCCAATGCTGAACATTGACAACATAACCAGTAAATATGCTCCTAAAAATTGAAGCCATGAGCCGTATAACTGATAGCCGAAAAATATCGCCCCTGTTACATAGACAAGGATAAGTGAAATAATTGAGTAAAGTGCGTAAATGACAACCTGTACCGCCAAGATAAGAGCAGGACTGGTAGGTGTGACTTTGAACCGCTTTAATATTTTTCTGCTTCGATAATCAGATACAACTAAGGGAAGCCCCATAACACCTCCGGCACAAATGGCAATGGTTGATACTGCACCGAAAGATTGTTCCAAAAATGTATATTCTGCACCGTCGAAAGCAGGTTTGTTTCCAAACACCGCTCCCAAGATGATAACGACAATAACAGGCATACAGATAGCAAAAATGAACATGTCCATCCCACGGAGAGATAACCTGATTTCTGTTTTTAGTAAAGCCCTAAATGCTTTCATTCTCTACCTCCTCGTCTGTATACCAAAGGTATGCGTCCTCAAATTTTTTATATGGACTGGTAGCGATTGCTTCTTGTACTGTCCCGTAAAAAATACTTTCTCCCTTTTTCAAAATCATGATTTTGTTGCAAAGAGCTTCTACCTCGTCCATGAAATGAGAGGTTAATAAAATCGTAATTCCTTTCGCTTTTAATTCGGAAAGGCTTTTCCACACATCCCGTCGTGCTTTAGCATCCAAGCCGGTGGTTAGCTCGTCCAAGAATACGACCTCGGGACTTGGGATTAGTGCCAGCACGATAAAAAGACGCTGCTTCTGACCCCCAGAAAGCTCGCTGACCAGGCTTTTCAGCTTGTCAGAAAGTCCGAATTGTTTTAGAAGAGCGCCATAATCCAGAGAAGTTTTGTAAAGCGAAGACGTGACCTCACAAAGTTCAGCTACCTTTATTTTGTCTTGATAGTTTGCTTCCTGAAATTGAACGCCGACCTTCTCAAATAATCTTTTGCGCTCTTTTTGCGGATTCATTTCCAAAATAGATATGGTTCCGCTGTCTGGTTTCTTTGTTCCTAAAATACATTCAATGGTTGTACTTTTACCTGCACCATTTGCAC
>DOON01000312.1:0-1357 GCA_003514865.1 Clostridiales bacterium | reverse complement strand
TAAATTGTTTTTTCATTTTTTCAAGATGAGCAATCATAACTTTTGCGTTTTGCTCAGCGCAATGCAATGATGTAAGTAGCTTATCACATACAGAAATAATATCGTCATTATTTTTTGGAGTATCAATTACCT
The DNA here is from genome assembly GCA_003514865.1 of Clostridiales bacterium. Next base: position 1,225 of record DOON01000312.1, on the reverse strand, counting down.
GCCGAATGTCGGCTTCGGGATTTCGAGATAGAGTATTTAGCATTCGCAAAATTGCTGAAAGAGAGTAATTTGCACAGCGCAGAGAGCGTATGATTTTCAATCGCCGAATATCCTCGTCACCATAAACGCGATATCCATTTTGTTTTCGCTTTACAGTAAGCAATCCGTTCATTTCCCAATTTCTTAATGCGTCTATTGAGATTTGCAAATAATCGGCCGCTTCTTTTCTGGTTAAAAACGCAGTTCCTGTTTCCTGACTATGTCCGGATAACANNGCTTCTTCGGCATTGCTCTGCTCTTTTCTAACTTGTTGTAGATAATGTTCAGTCAAGCAGATTGCTTTACTAAAATCTCCAAGTGCAGAAACTTTAATAATAGAAATTGCTTGTTTCCTTAGACCATTTTGCAGAACTTCAACCTTTAGGGCAATTCTCGCAAATTTAATCTGCTCCATATGAAAATCTGTAAAGACACGATAGCCATTTTCTTTACGCTCCGGTTTGGGAATCAGTTCAAGTTCTTCATAAAGCCGCACGGTATTGGGATGGATTCCAATGCTATGTGCAATTTCTGATGTCTTGTAAGTGTTCATTTTTTCACCGCCATTCTATTGCAACATCATAACACCATATAAAAGTCTGGTGTTATAGTGGATGGTTTTAATTGTAACGCATGAAAGTGGAAGTTGCAAGCATGTGAAAACTATGAGTTACTCTATAAAATGAAAACAAGCGTGTCGCCCATTTGGAACGATACGCTTGTTTTTATACATCTTACTTGGCAGTGCCCATAAACAGTTTAGGTTCTATACTGTCTTATGCAGGACTACCTATTGCGGCCTTTTTTATTTTCAGTCCATAGAATAAGAATACAACAAAAGAATAATTATATATTTATACGAAATTATGAAAAAATATTTGACAATAGTTTTAGAAAGTGCTAATATACGTTTATGTTAAAAACATACAACACTATTGGAGGTAGAGAATGAAAAAAAATATTCTAGCACTACTAACTGTAATTTCAATACTTACTATATTTGTAGGATGCAGTTCAGACACAAACAAAACACAAAGCAATGAAAATAGCAACTCAAAAAGCGGCACTTTAACTATGTATACTAATGCAGAGTTTGCACCCTTCGAATACTTTGAAGGCGAGAAAGTGGTGGGTGTCGATGCTGACATTGCCGAAATAATTGCCGCATCTGCTGGTAAGGAATTAA
>DOON01000201.1:2403-2612 GCA_003514865.1 Clostridiales bacterium | reverse complement strand
TAGAACAGATTTTTACGAAAACCATTTCCACACATTCTGTGGCAGAACATGTCCAGCTGTACCTGTAGGTGGAGGTAGGCATGTTCATTTTCTTGAAGATGAAACATCTTTTAATGATGGGCATAGACATGACTTTAGAGTGGCTACTTTAATCGAAAACCCTATTGGCGAAGAATAGTAAGATTAACTACAAAATTATAAGATTTGAC
>DOON01000201.1:384-2342 GCA_003514865.1 Clostridiales bacterium | reverse complement strand
TTTTTAACTTCTAAAAATCTAATCTATCTAAAACAGCAACGATTACGTCTACACCTATCTCTATCTTCGTCTCTATCTTCGAGTAATTCTTCTAAGCAATCAAAAACACAGTCGCAATCTCTTCTGTTTCTTTCGCCACGAACTTCATCTTCGTCTCTACGGCAACGATTACGCCTACGTCTATTTCTTTCTTCATCTCTACCTTCAAGTAATTCTTCTAAACAATCAAAGACACAGTCGCAATCGCATCTTCTTCTGTTTCTTTCGAAATTTCTATTACTCATAAATTTCACCTCCCTTTACTAAGGACAAACTTAATAGCATTATATTCTGCAGCTAAAAAGGTGTGATTATATGTCCTGTTTTTTCGAAAAGCGAGGGAATTGTTCTAATTCCGCGTCGACTTGACGTCTATTCCCCATAGGTGGCACATATATTGTGTACAAGCATATTATTAATTAGATTCGTAAAGAATCACTTAATTAGTAACACCTTCTTGCTTGAATCCCCTGGGTGTAGTGCTCGGGGGATTTTTTGCTTGCAAAAGTAAATCCATGACTAATGATGCTGAAACTTCATAAAACAAAAAACCTTTGTTGCATATAATACTATTGAAATGTTTATTAATTAAAAGAAAGGTATTATATATGATGAAAAATATGTATCAACAACAATTAATAGATTATTATATGCAACAATGTAAAAACTTAAATTCTTCACGAAACACATATCCAGGTCAATATACTAGTATATTAGAAGCTACCAGTAATACAGGGTTTATAAGACTAAATATTATTAATCAAACAGATAAAAAACCTGTTTCTAATGCTACTATAACAATTTATGTTACTGATGGTAAGCAAAGAGATATTCCAGTTATGCATTTAATAACAACAATAAACCCAATACGAATAGAATTACCTATGGCAAATGATTTAGGAACTCTTATAGTAGGACCTGAGTATAACTTTTCTACATATAATATAAGAGTAGATGCTTTTGGTTACTTTGCTAAAAATATATACAATATACGTTTGTTTCCTAACACAACATCGGACTTTGAAATCGATTTGATTCCTGTAACACAACTTAGAGCTCAACCTCAAATAGAGGAAAGGATTGAAATCCCACCTCATCCCAGGGATGAACCGTAAATATTGTCTATTTCCTAACATTCCAATCCTCTCTTTAAAACGTGACACTGCAGTTCTAGCTCCGGAGCAATCCGGAGTATTTATAATACATTGGGTATTTATTAAAGCAATAAGGTTTTTATTCAGAATAGAGAAGACTTAATTAATAAGGGTTATGTGCCTTGTAAGAATTGTAGACCGTAAACAATAAATAAAATCTCCGAGTACACGCCCGGAGATTATTTATTTGCCATCAAAAAAACGTCAAAAATTTATTTTATTTCTTTTGCATTTTATTGTATTTTTACCCTGCAGGTTAATTTTAGAAAACTCGATATTTGCCTATTTTTCATATGGTTCGAATATTTTAGTATAATATTTGTAACCCTCATACATTTATGGTATAATGATAAGGTTATATTAAGAGCAATTTATTAAACGTAAAAATACAGAGGTGCAACATGATTAGGATACAGCAGGTTAAGCTCCCTATAGATCACAGCGAAGAGGACTTATATATAAAAGCTGCGGAAGCGCTTAAGGTGAAGAGAGAAGAAATAAATTCATTGTCAATTTTCAGAAAATCAATAGATGCAAGAAAAAAGGAAGAAATATTTTTCATATATGCTTTGGACGTGGACGTTGACCACGACATTAAAATTTCTAAAAGAAATAGCAATATTACTTTGATTGAGCCTTTTATATATGAGGCGGAGGCAACCGGAGAAAATGAACTGAAAAATAGGCCGGTAATAGTTGGCTGCGGACCTGCTGGATTATTTTGCGCATTGCTGCTGGCAGAAAAGGGATATAACCCCATAGTAC
>DOON01000201.1:0-355 GCA_003514865.1 Clostridiales bacterium | reverse complement strand
TAGTACTTGAAAGAGGAAAAAAGGTAAAAGACCGCGTAAAGGACATAGACAGGTTCTGGAAGGACGGAACTCTGAATGAAAGCTCCAACATACAGTTCGGAGAGGGAGGAGCGGGGACGTTTTCGGATGGCAAGCTCAACACCCTTATCAAAGATAGGTCAAAAAGAGGAAAAAAGGTTCTGGAGGAATTTGTTGAGGCAGGAGCTCCAGAAGAAATAACATATATAAACAAACCTCATATAGGCACTGATTTACTCAGAGAGTGCCTTGTAAACATACGAAAAAAGATAATAGGTCTCGGAGGTACATTCCGTTTTGAAGAATGCCTTACAGACATTAAGGTAAAAGACGACAG
>DOON01000175.1:7301-10155 GCA_003514865.1 Clostridiales bacterium | reverse complement strand
AGTTTTACAATAAATGCTAAACCTTTGATAAATTCCTTTATGTTTTAGTATTTTTGTGGTAAAGTTATGGATAAAGCACGGAGAAATTAATATTATAATATGCGGTAATATAATATAATCCGTATTACTTTTAAATAGAGGTGTGAAATGGCCAACAATAACATTAAAATCGCAATATTAGGTTTTGGTAACGTAGGAAGGGCATTTGCAAAGCTACTGATTGAAAAAGAAAAAGAAATATTTGAAGAATTCAATTTAAACATTAGCGTAGTAGCAATTTCAACTAAATCAAAAGGTTGTTTGGTAAATGAAAATGGAATTGACTTGACAGGGGCACTTGATGATTTGAAAGTACTGAATCATTTTGATGAAAATACGAGTGATTATAAGGATATAAGTTCAATGGAGGTTGCTGAGAATGTTGACTATGATATACTTTTTGAGCTTACTCCGTTGAAGATTTTTTCAGGTCAGCCTGCCATTGACCACATAGCAGCTGCATTAAAGAGAAAGAAACATGCTGTAAGTGCAAACAAAGGTCCGATTGCATGGGCATTTGAATATTTAAGAGACTTGGCGAGAAAAAACAAGGTGCTGTTTTATTATGAGACAACCGTAATGGATGGAACTCCTGTTTTTAATCTTGTGGATGAAACTTTGAAATTTTGCAAGGTCACAAAAATAATTGGTATTTTAAATTCCACCACTAATTTTATTTTAGAAGAAATTGCAAATGGCAAATTATACGATGAAGTTATTGAGGAAGGGAAGAAAAGAGGCTTTGTTGAGGAAGATCCGTCAATGGATATAGAAGGGTGGGATGCTGCTGCTAAGACCGCAGCCTTATTAAATGTTCTCATGGGAGCAAATATCACACCTAATGATGTTGACAGAAAAGGAATTGAAGATATTACATACGAACAAATAAAAGAAGCAGAAAAAAGGGACAATGTAATTAAGCTGATATGCTATGGGGGCATAGAAAACGGCAAAGTAATTGCAAAAGTGCAGCCTGAGGAAATCCATAAAAACTCTCTTTTATCAAATATCAAAGGAACAACCTCAATAGTGAGTATCACCACTGATCTAATGGGCACAGTTTCAGTTGTAGAGCATGAGCCGGAAATAGAACAGACAGCATATGGGGTGTTCAGCGATTTAATAAGGGTATTAAGCAATATGCAAAGAATTTAATGATAAAGTGGTTTTGCTCACAGATACAAAAGAAGAACCATACTGAGAACTTAAAAATAAGATAAAGATTAGAAATTAAGGAGATAATAACTATGAATATTCGTAAAGCTACTATGCATGATTTATCTGCAATTACCGCCGTGGAGGCTGAATGCTTTCCGGCGGCCGAAGCGGCCACTGAAATAGCTTTNNTCTATCCTAATCATTTTTGGCTTCTGGAGGATGATGGCAAACTGGTAAGCTTCATCAACGGTATGGTAACCGATGAGCCAACTATTAGGGATGAGATGTTCGAAAATGCATTACTGCATAATGAGTCCGGTAACTGGCAAGCCATCTTTGGCGTTAATACTATTCCGGAGTACCGTCAAAGAGGTTGTGCGGCAAAAGTTATGGAGCAGGTAATAAAAGATGCAAAATCAGAAAACCGCAGGGGTTGTATCCTTACTTGTAAGCAAGAGCTGATTCATTATTATGAAAAATTTGGATTTGTAAACATCGGTATTTCTAATTCTGCTCATGGCGGTGCGGTTTGGTACGATATGCGGTTGAGTTTTTAAATCCGTCAGAAAACATGTGTCGGAGAAATACTCAAAATCTTTTTCATGAAGAGGTTTATATGTGAATGAATAAATTATTATTAATATTTGTTAATCTATTGCCTGAACCTTTAATAATCAGATTCGTTAGATTTTATGTTAATTTGCAAATAAAGAATCATGCAAGATTAGATGTAAAGGGTCTTGAAAATTTAAACAGTGATTCTAAAAGGCCTTATTTGTTTGTATGCAATCATTTAAGTAATTCTGACGGATTAGTATTGAATAAAGTACTTGAAAAAGAAAATATTATTTTTGTAGCCGGGAAAAAATTAGAATATAATTCTATGACTAATTTAGGATTTAAAGTAGTCAGATCAATACCAATATTGCCAAATTCACCGGACAAAGATGCAATTAAAAAGATTGTTAATGCGGTAAAGGAAGGTAACAACATTTTGATATTTCCTGAGGGCACACGAAGCAGAACAGCAAGTATGCTTGAAGGGAAAAAAGGGATTTTGTTATTTGCAAGGCTTACCAATGCTCCAATAGTGCCAATAGGTATTTGGGGCACGGAAAAATTTATGCCCATAGACAACGATATGGATAAAGAAGTATTTTGTGATGCTGATATAAATATTAACATAGGCGAGGTTTTCAGTCTTCCTGAAAAAAGTGATGACGAAACCAAGTGGAGTTGGGAAGATAATTGTCTAAATTATATTATGATGAGGATTGCTGAGCTTTTGCCAAAAGAATACAGAGGATTTTATGATGAAGAATAGCATCGCTATGATAAAAAATTAAAAAACTCAGATTTATTCATCTGAGTTTTTTTATGAAAAGCTAGGGAATTGTTCAAACTCCGCCTCGACTTGACGCCTATTCCCGCTAGGGTGTCACAGATATTATGTACAAGCATAAGATAGCAACACAGCCTATTCAACTTCACCAAATCAGATAATAACAAGATATTTGTTCCACAGCATAATAGACCTTATTTAAAAATTTTTCCCGGGCATCGCGCTCGGGATTTTTTTTCTATTCCTAAAATTCGTCCAATAGCGCCATATATTACCCTTTTAAAAATATACGCATGTGATATAATATCCCTATAA
>DOON01000175.1:0-7198 GCA_003514865.1 Clostridiales bacterium | reverse complement strand
AGCGCTCTCCCAGCTGAGCTACGCCCCCAAAATATTGCTGATCGATAGGAGTATTATAATACATAGTGCGGTGTTTAACAAGATATTTATTTCAAAAATTTTTTTCTTATGTTAAAATTGGAAATATAACTTGGTTGTAATAAAAAAACTCGGGTGTTATAATGTAATGTAATTGTTTCAAGAGGTGAGGTTGTGGGAGAATTAGACATCTTGGCAATGAAGGCCAAGGATGATGAAAATATAATCAATGAATTAATAACCCAATACGAAAATTTCATATTGAGATGTACCTCTGCGGCGGCTCGAAAATACATTTCCAGAAGTGATGATGAGTGGTCAATTGCTTTGGCCGCTTTTACGGAGGCAATACGGAGCTATTCATCAGAGAAAGGCAGCTTTCTTAATTTTGCCGAGCTGGTAATAAGACGAAGAATTATTGACTATATAAGGAGTAAATCGAGGTACTCTTCTGAAATATTGGTCAAGCCATCCCTTTTCGAATCTGAAACGGAGGAAGAAGGGGATTATGGCATGCAGGCGGAGATAGCAAAAAAGGTCTCTGCTGAGGATGATAATTCTCTAAAAATGGAGATACACCTGATAAACGAGGTTTTTTCTGAATATGGATTTTCGTTCATGGATTTGACAGAATGCTCTCCTAAAGCAGAAAAAACGAAAAGATCATGTGCCAAAGCTGTGGTTTTTATTATGAAAAATCCAATACTTATAAGCGAAATGAAAATTAAAAGGCAGCTTCAGTTAAATTTAATTGAGAGGAACACAAAAGTACCCCGTNNATAGCGGCTGTGGAAATAATGTCCGGTGATTATCCGCATCTTGCGGGATATATGCGATATATTAGTGAGGAGTTAAAAAATGAAGGCAGTAATAGTTGAAATTAAGGATAATGTTGCAGCTGTCTTATCTGAGGACGGAAGAATCAGCAAGATAAGAAATAAAAAATATTCCGTCGGTCAGGAAATAGTGTTGAAAAAAACAAATACATATATAAAAATAGCAGTATCGTCTGCTGCCGCCATGATGCTTTTTACAACCACAGCGTGGGCATATTTTACGCCATATTCATATGTAAGCATAGACATCAATCCGTCATTTGAATTTTCAATTAACAGATTCGATCGTGTGTTGAATGTAAAAGCCATGAATTATGACGGTGAAAAAGTTACGGATGAAATAGGTGTCTCTGGGCTTAAAAACAAAGAAATTAAGGAAGCCGTAAAGACTGTCATTGTGGAATTGAAAAATCAGGGATACATAGACGATGAGAAGAGAGTAGGAATTGTTGTTGCCGCATCAAGCAAGAGTCAGGAGAAAACAGACATACTTGCAGAAAAATTAAAAACAGCAGTGGAGAAAGAAATAACAAATACCGTCGGAAATAAGGAATTGCCGATTCCTACTTCAGATGATGACAATAGAAATGCGCCTAATGCTGAAGAAAAGTCCGCAAAACCAGAAGACTTAAAAAATAAAAGCGATATAAAAGAAAATGACAAGTATGCGGAGAAGAATAAGGAAGATAAGGGCAAGAAGGCTGAAAAAGGAAAAACAAAGATTGAAATAATAGAGGTAAGCAGTAGTTATGTTGATACTGCAAGGGCCAACGGAGTGACTCCAGGCAAGTGGAGCATGGTTGAACAGCTTAAGGAAAAAGTGCTGAAGGATGGACGTGAATTCGGAGAAAATGAATTTAAAAGCTGGCTCGATAAACCTGTAAAGGATATAATGAAAGAAATAAATAAATATAACAAGGAAGAGCGCGAGATAAAAAAGGCTTACGACAAGGATAAAAAAGAAAAGGAAGATAATAAAGATAATAAAGATAATAAAGAAGAAAAAAAGGATGAGGAAGAAAAGGTAGTAAGCAAGGAAAAAGAAATAATAATAAATAACAATTATAATAATAAAGAAAAAGAAGTTAAAAAAGATAATAAGGAAAAAGAAGATAATAAGGACAGCAAGGAGAAGGAATCGAATAAAGATAAGGACAATAAAGACAATAAAGACAATAAAGATAACAAGGACAATAAAGATAACAAGGACAATAAAGACAATAAAGACAATAAAGACAACCAAAATAATAAGGCGAAGGAAAATAATAAGCCCAGTGATAAGCTAAAAAAACCTAAGCAATAACATAAAACCCCGAAAGGGGTTTTTTAGTTGCGGTTGTATTATAATAAGCTTATAATATTAATACTACAAGTAATTATTGAACAGAGGTTGAAATGATTGAAATAGGAGTAAGTAATTTAACAAAGGCATTTGGTGCCGATAGGGTGTTTGAAAATATAACTTTTGATGTAAAGACGAAGGAAAGAATTGGATTAATAGGCAGAAACGGCACGGACAAGACAACCTTGATGAAAATTCTTGCAGGGCGGGAAGAACATCAGGAAGGTCAGGTAAGCAGACGCAAGGGTCTTACAGTAGGGTATCTGGAGCAAATTCCAAGCTACGATGACAATAATACAGTGTTGGACGTATTGAGTGAGGCTTTCAGGGATCTGAATGAAATAAAGCTTCAGATGGACTATCTTGAAAAGTCCTTCGGCAGCATGAAGGATGATGAACTAAAGCAGGCGGTAAATAAATACAGTATTCTTCACGATGCATACGAAACAGCAGGCGGCTACGGCATAAATGAAAAATTAGGCAGGATACTGAATGGACTTGAAATATCTGAAGATATGCGGAAAAGGCAGTTCAATATGCTCAGTGGCGGTGAAAAGACAAGAGTGATATTGGGAAAAATATTGCTTGAAGGGCCGGAGCTTCTGCTGCTTGACGAGCCTTCTAACCATCTTGATATTAAGTCAGTGGAGTGGCTGGAAGAGTATTTGAACGGATACAGTGGAACCGTAATAATGGTTACCCATGACAGATATTTTTTAGACAGGGTTGCGGATAAAATAATTGAATTGGAATATGATTGTGCACAGGTTTATTACGGAAATTATTCTAAATATGCAGCTGAAAAGGAGCTGAGGTTTCTTCAGGCAATGAAGGAATATGAATCTCAGCAGAAGAAAATAAAGAAAATGGAAGAGCAGATACAAAGATACCGCATATGGGGAGAAATGCGTGACAGCGACAAAATGTACAAAAGGGCAAAGGAGCTGGAAAAAAGGCTTGAAAAAATTGACAAGCTGAAAAAACCCATAATGGATAAAAAAGCTCCGGTATTCAACATGAATGGTGTTGAGAGAACGGGAAAGGAAGTAATTAAAGTATCAAACATAAAAAAGGCATTTGATGAAAATATACTTTTCAACAATGTGGATTTCACCTTGTTCTATAAGGATAGCATGTGTNNAAATACTCTGATACTCGATGAGCCCACCAACCACTTGGACATTGATTCCCGTGAAATGCTGGAGGAAAGCCTTATAGAATATGAAGGAACGCTGCTGTTTGTATCTCATGACAGATATTTTGTTGAAAAAATTGCAACATGCATAGGTGAAATAGAAAATAAGAAATTTAAAATATATGAATTTAACTATGAGGGCTATAGGTATGAAAAGCAAAAAATCTATGAAAGAAGCGCTGCTCTGAGTGAAGAAACAAAGGAAAAGTCGGTCTCACAAAACAAGGAAGTCTATATAAAGAAAAAAGAAGAGCAGAGAGCGAGAGAAAAGTTCGCAAGAGATTTGATAAAGCTGGAAAACAGCATATCTGAAAAAGAAGAAATGGTGTCAGAGCTTGAAAAAAAATTAAATACGAATTCCGATGAATGGGAATTAACAGAATATAATAATATTTACGAGGAATATACTCAGCTTAAGGAATGCATTGAAAAGTTATATATTGAATTAGATGAAAAATATATGAAAGAGGAAGTTAATGATTGATTTTTTAATAAGGAAATTTTTAAAGGATTATGAAAATGTCAATGATGAGGATGTAAGAGAAAAATACGGAACAACGGCAAGCACAGTGGGAATTTTCGTAAATATGATGCTGAGCCTGAGCAAGATAGCTGTAGGAACGATATTCGGCAGTATTGCGGTAACTGCGGACGGAATAAATAATCTGTCTGATGCGGGATCATCAGTGGTAACCCTCATAGGCTTTAAAATTTCAGGAAAGCCTGCAGATGAGGATCATCCTTTCGGCCATGCAAGGAGTGAATATCTTACAGGGTTGATTTTAGGTGCAGCAATATTGCTGGTTGGAATAGAGCTTGTGAAATCTTCCTTTGATAAAATCATGAATCCAAGCCATACATCATATTCTGCTGCAATGATTATAGTGTTGATAGTTTCAATTTTGATGAAGTTCTGGCTCAGCAGATTTTATATGCATCTGGGCAATAGAATTTCTTCATCTACTATCAAGGCTGCATCTGCGGATTCAAGAAATGATGTGATCGCTACATCTGCTGTGCTTGTGTCCGTAATCATATCAAGGATAACCGGGTTTGAAATAGACGGAATTATGGGTTTAGCAGTGGCAATATTTATTTTGTACTCTGGTGTGAGCATTTTGAAGGATATTCTTAATCCATTACTGGGTGAAATGCCTGATCCAGAATTTATTGAAAGTATAGAACAAAAAATTCTATCCTATGAAGGAATAATCAACATACATGATCTCGTTGTGCATAATTACGGGCCTAACAGGTATTTTGCAACAGTTCATGCTGAGGTTGACGCAAAGGAGGATATACTGAAGTCTCATGATATGATTGATAATATCGAACGGGATTTTGCAAGAGAGTTGAATATAAATTTAGTTATACACCTTGATCCTGTTATAACCAGCGATAATGAAATAAATCAGCTCAAATGCATGACAGGCAAGATAATTAAGGAAATTGATCAGAGTCTCAGTATCCATGACTTCNNAGAATCTCATACAAATTTAATATTTGATGTGCTTGTACCTGTGGGTTATGAAATAAAATCCGGAGAGCTTGTTAAAATTATTGAAAAAAAAGTCAAGCTCATAGATGAAAATTATTATGCCGTTGTAACCGTAGACAAAAATTATGTATCAACATATGTTAATAATCCTAAAATGCAATAATGCAAGATATCCAAAAAATGTTGCAATTTACAAATATAATCAAAATTTGCTTTAAGTTTTAATCATTGTGTGATATAATTTCACATAGTGATTAAATCCAATCGGAAAACGTTAAAGAGCAAACGGAGGGAATAATATGACTAACAAGCTTGAAGAATTGTTGGCGAAAAAAGAAAGGATATATCTTGGAGGTGGTGAAAAAAGGATCGAGAAACAGCATGAGCAAGGAAAACTTACAGCCAGAGAACGTCTTAAAATGCTGTTTGATGAAGGAAGCTTTATTGAAACAGGATTATTTGTAAAACACAGATGTACAGATTTTGGAATGGAAAATACAGAGGCTCCGGCTGAAGGTGTTATAACGGGATATGGAACAGTGGACGGACGCCTCGTGTTTGCATATTCTCAGGACTTCACAGTGCTGGGAGGTTCTCTCGGTGAGATGCATGCGAAGAAAATTGCTGATGTAATGGATATGGCGTTAAAGATGGGTGCACCCATAATAGGCATGAACGATTCGGGCGGAGCCAGAATACAAGAAGGAGTAGATGCCTTAAGCGGCTATGGAAAGATATTTTTCAAAAATACAATTTCTTCAGGTGTAATTCCGCAAATATCTGTAATAATGGGACCATGTGCAGGCGGAGCTGTTTATTCGCCGGCAATTACAGACTTTATATTTATGGTTGATAAAACAAGTCAGATGTTTATTACAGGACCACAGGTAATCAAGACTGTAACGGGAGAAACAATAAGTTCTGAAGAGCTCGGAGGAGCGTCGACTCACAATGCTGTGAGTGGGGTAGCCCATTTTATCAGTGCTGATGATCAGGACTGCATAAATAATGTTAAAAGACTTCTTGGTTTTCTGCCTTCCAATAACCTTGAGAGTCCACCAGTTTATGATACAGGTGATGATCCAAACAGAAGAGATTACAGCTTGAACGACGCAGTGCCTGATAATCCAAATAAATCTTATGACATTAAGAATATAATTGCTGCTTTGTCTGATAACGGAGAAATGATGGAAGTTCAGCAATATTATGCAAAGAATATTGTAACATGCTTTATAAGAATAAACGGGCAGTCAATAGGTGTAATCGCAAATCAACCTAATGTTCTGGCAGGATGTCTGGATATCAATGCATCAGATAAGGCATGCAGATTTATTCGAACATGCGATTCCTTTAATGTTCCGATATTAAACTTAGTGGATGTTCCAGGGTTTTTACCGGGTACTGAGCAGGAATTTGGTGGAATAATAAGGCATGGGGCAAAGATGCTGTTTGCGTACTCGGAAGCAACAGTGCCTAAGGTGACCTTAATTGTTAGAAAGGCTTATGGCGGAGCGTACTTAGGAATGTGCAGCAAGGAGCTGGGAGCTGATGTAGTTCTTGCATGGCCTACTGCGGAAATTGCAGTTATGGGTCCTGATGGAGCTGCAAATATAATATTTAAAAATGACATAAATGATTCGAAAGATCCTGCAGAGGAAAGAAAAGCTAAAATAAATGAATATAGAGAAAAATTCTCTAATCCTTATGTTGCGGCTGCAAGAGGATTTATAGACGATGTTATTGAACCGTCGGAAACCAGAAGCAGACTCGCAATGTCATTTGAAATGCTTTCAGGAAAAAGAGAATCAAGACCAGCTAAAAAGCACGGAAATCTGCCGGTATAAATGCATAATGAGAGGTGATAAGATGTTACTTACACAATCTATGTCTTTAGGAGAAAAACTTTTGAGCACAATTGCCATAACCATATTGGGAATGGTGGTTGTATATATAGTCCTAATAATAATAGCGTATTCGCTGAAGCTTTTTAAGGTGATCTTCAGTGAAAAACCAAAGAAGGCTACCATTGAAAGAATAGTTGAATCAAAGGAAGAGTTATCCAAAGAAGAATCGATTGAAGATGCTTTGGATGATGGAGAGAATACTGAACTTGTATTGTTAATAACGGCTGCAATTGCTGCTTTTGAGGGTACATCAGGAGAAAATCTGATTGTCAGAAGTATAAAAGAGATGCCACAGAGCAAAAGCGTATGGGCAGCAGCGGGAAGACAGCAGCTTATGTCTGCAAATAACATTATAAAAATGAGTAGATAGCTATGAAAAAATACTTAATCACATTAAAAGGTATT
>DOON01000166.1 GCA_003514865.1 Clostridiales bacterium | reverse complement strand
TTTTGTATGCCCTAACCCTGTTTTTCGGAGTCTTTTTTCCGAAGAACAGAGGTAGGGCAACCGCAACGAACTCCCAAAGTATGCAACCAGAGGGAGAAAATACTTTGGTGAGTTAGACTGCGATTTTGGCATAAAATATTCTGCCATGGAAACACTAAATATAATTATGATTTTGAGGTGGAAATAAAAATGGTTATAGTGGCTATAAGAGCTGTTATTTTGTACAGTATCCTGCTCGTTTCGATGAGAATTATGGGAAAGGGTGAGCTTGGAGAGCTGCAGCCTTTTGATCTGGTGGTTTCCCTTATGCTTGCAGAGCTTGCGGTAATGCCCATGGAGGACTTGGGGGCACCGCTTATACACGGTTTTATGGCAACAGCAACCATAATGTTTCTGCAGTGTCTTATATCGTATATCACCCTGAAGAGTAACGGCGCGCGAAAGGTTATATGCGGCACTCCCACCATAATACTGGATCATGGACAGTTTAATACTAAGGCCATGAACAAATTGAGGATTAATGTAAATGATGTACTGGGTCAGATGAGGCTTAAGGGGTACTGCAATATAGAGGAAATAGATTATCTGATACTTGAGACAAACGGAGAAATGAGCGTAATTGCTCCCGATGCTCCTCCGGGAACAAAGTGCAAGAGAATTCCCATAGCCTCCATATTGGATGGTCAGGTAATGCATAACAATTTCAGCAAGTACAATATTTCTTGTGAGGATTTTGAAAAGGAACTTAAGAAAAAGAAGCTGAAGCCAAAACAGGTTTTATACGGCTTTGTTGATGAAGATGAAAAATTTATTTTTTATGAGAGGTAGTTATGAGAATGGTGGTTATATCTTTGACAGTGATGCTTTTGCTGATATTTATATGGATTTGGTTTCATTATACATCGGTTGAACCTACAACAAATTACTACTATGAAGAGCTTGATGCAATGTCCGAATTGATTAAGAAGGAGCAGTGGCAAAAAGCCGAGGATGACATGCTTCACTACAGCGGAAAATGGGATGATACAAGGAATTTGTGGATTTATTTCATTAACCAGAATGATATAGACAATATAGATTCATCAATAAAAAAGCTTGATGTATTCGTAAAAAATCGTGAAAAAGTAATGGCTCAAGCCGAGCTTGAGCACTTGAGGGTGTGATTCAATATAATCAAGGAAAATGAATGTTTGTCCCTTGAAAATATTATGTAATACTAATCCACATTAAATAAGTTCCTTTGAAGCGGATGTATATTGCGGGCAAATTATTTCACTGTGTTTGAAAGAATTCCTATTCCTTCTATTACACAATCTAAAGTATCGCCGGGCAGCAGGTATTTGGGAGGCTTGAAACCCGCTCCTACTCCTGCCGGGGTTCCGGTCAGTATAATATCGCCGGGATACAGGGTTATTCCGGAGGTCAGGTCGCTTATTATTGCAGGAATGTCAAATATAAGCTGCTCTGTCTTTCCGTTCTGCCTCAGCTCCTTGTTTACATAGCATTTGATTTCAAGTGCGGGAGGAAAAGAAATGCATGACTTGTGAGCGATGACAGGTCCCATGGGACAAAAAGAATCAAGCGATTTGCCCTTGTGCCACTGAGTATGTTCTTGCTGCAGGTCTCTTGCTGAAATATCATTTGCAATTGTGTATCCGAATATAACATCCTCAGCTTCTGACGCAGCTACATTTCTGCACTTTTTCCCTATGATAACAGCCAGTTCTACTTCATAATCCAATTCATTGGTTGAATCCTTGTGAGAATCAACACAGTCTCCGTGACCTATGGCTGGATATGCAATTTTGCTGAAATATATTGGCTTTTTCGGGATGTCCGCACTGACGTTTTTAAGTCCACCCACTTCATTGACGTGGTCCAGATAGTTTTTGCCCAGGCAAATGACATTTCTTTTCGGATAAGGTATGGGTGCCATAATTTTAACATCATCGAGAGATAATTCTGTGTCCAGTGTGGAAAGTATTTTTTCAACGCCGTCTATATCCGTATTTTCTACTTCTTCAATAAGGCATATCATATCTGAGGGGATAACTCTGCACAGCTTTGAGAAGACAGCTGAAGCCGGTATGATTCCTTTTTTTTCTTTGTCCAAAAAGCCGACGCATTCCTTGTCTTGGTATAAATAAGTTAAAAAATACATATNNACTTTGCTGAAATTTTTTCAAGATATTGTTTTATTATGCGGATGCAGCCACTAATGAAATTATTGCAATATACAGCTTTATGTGATATAATTCTTATTGAAATCTTTATTTTAAGGGGTATAGCATGAGCCGATTTATGTTAAATGAGCTTCATAAGGAAATATTACAACGCCTTACAAAAAAGGAATTCTTAAAAAAGATAAATATTACGGAAGAAAAGATACAATCCTTCATAATCAATAAAAAATTTGTCAGCAATCTTCTCATACTTATAAATAAAAAACATTTATTATGCAGCGATGTTTTGGATTTAACTTCCGATATATTGAATAATATATGTTCTGAATGCCCGAAGGACTGGCTGTCGTATGTGTTCCAATATGCGCTGAATAAGTCGTTTCCTGATGCGGCGACAATAAAGCTTTTCCCCAAATACGAAAGCGGCGTTCTGATATATCTCGAAATACTTAAAACAATCCTGCGCCACGGCAAAAATAGCGGAATATTCGATAAATTTACTGACTTCAATTTCTTGTCCGACGATGAAATAACAGATTTACCCAATGCCGATGAATACAATTCCTTTATTGATAAATTTGAGAAAAACTATATTTATGAACTGATGATGCTGGATTATGAGGTTAACGGATTTAACACTCTGAACCATGTTGCCGCTGTCCATTATGTTGCCATGCATGTTGCGAGACAACTGAAGAAAGTCGGCATACATGTTAATCTGGGACTTGTATCGGGAGCTGCGGCAGGACATGACATAGGAAAGTACGGATGCAAGGGGTTGGAAAAAAGAAGAGTTCCCTACCTGCATTATTACTATACGGATCAATGGTTTACAAAATACAACATGCCGGGTATAGGGCTGATTGCTACAAATCATTCCACATGGGACCTGGAGCTTGAAAATTTACCTATGGAATCGCTTATACTCATTTATGCAGATTTCAGGGTTAAAAATAAGACAGCCAAAAACGGCTGAGAAATGCACATTTACGATTTGAATGAATCGTTTCAGATAATACTTGACAAGCTTGACAATGTGGATGAGGTAAAGGAAAAAAGGTACCAGAGGGTTTATTCAAAGTTGAAGGATTTTGAAAACTACATGGTGCATGAAGGAATAAATACTGATTTTAAAACGGATGAGCCAACTCCTTCGGCCTTTGTTGACTATGCACTTCTCGACGGATATGAGGTGGTTGAGAACTTCAAATATATGGCTATTGAGCACAATACGTCGCTCATGAGCAAGCTCAACAATGAGGTTGTTTTTTCAAGCATGATAGAATCCGCAAGAAGTGAACAGAACTGGCAGAATTTAAGAGCATACCTGAATATACTAGATGAATACTCCATTTATCTGTCACAGAAGGAAAAGCTGTTTACCCTGAGCTTTCTGTATGAAATGCTTGTTCACAGAGAAGGGGACATAAGGCGGCAGGCGGCAGGTCTTATGGGTAATATAATAGTATCATTTGATCTGGAATACTCAAAGGAGCTCCCAGAGGATGTTAAACCGTACTTGGGTGAGGAGGTTACGGAAATTTTNNACCCCGGATACAAAGTGACGGACAATCACAAGGAATGGATAGGGTATTCGCTGCGGATATTTGTTGATGCTGCCATAAACTCAGGTAAAAACAAGGATAAAAATATATATCTTGATGTATTTATAAACAACCTTAGAACTGTTGAAGCAAAGGATGTGGCAAGGTTCAGCACATTAAATTCCCTTCTGAGCATACCTCTGAATTTGTATGAGGACGAACAGCTGAGGTTTGTGCTTGAATATTCTTTTGATTCGCTGGATGACCCTGCGCACAACATAAGACTGATGGCAGTACAATTTTTAAATATGGTTGCGGCAAAAAAAGAAAAGGTCAATGTTTCTTTGAGCGGTATAGTTGAATATGTTTCGTCGATTAATGAAAATGACGGTCTTTGCATCAATTATCTAAAGTGCAAAATTGCAAAGAACTTAGAGTTATCATCAGAAATTACGGACAGATATAATGAGCTGATGAACAGCAGCAGGTACAAGGCTTCAGATTTGTTTCTCAACAACCTGAAAGCGGCAACTCCGTGGAATGTAAAAACAATCAGTATAGATTACATAATGGAGAATATAAAGGACAAGAACGAAGTTACCATGCTGCAGACAGCGACGCATCTCGCTAATCTGGTGAAAGTGAGCGCCAAGGAATCTGTGAGAAACAAAGCGGGTAATTCACTTGTAAACATAGGACCTCTCCTTTCAATTGAGCAGAGAAATGAAATTGCTGTTGAGCTTTTTAAGGGGCTTGAAATAGACGAGCTTCAATATGCCAAATATATTCCGGAGTATCTGGGACGGTTTATGATGCTTTTGCCGCCAAAGGAGCTGGATGAGTGTATACTTGATTTAAACAATATATATAAGGGAATTAACCCAAGAGTCAGCGCGCTTGTTATAAATACATTCGGCATAGTGGTGCAATATTACCCGGAATATAAGGACAGGTTCGACGAGGATGACGAAAGCTACGGAAAAAGACTTGAAAAGATGCTTGGAATAATACTGAGCGGTCTTGCAAATTACAATACCAAGGTTAAGCAGGAAACATTCCTTGTAATAGGTCAATATTTCTTTGGCTCTAACGTTTTACAACTCAAGGAAAAGTACAATATATTTTGTATGATTTATAAAAAGCTTTTGACCCTTATAAATGAGAAGGAGCTTGGCGATTTGTTTTTCTTCAACAACTCTTCTTCGTTCAACCACATATACAGGTTTATAAGCGATTATGAGTTTTACCATAAGGACTTTGATATAGAAATAAACAAAAAAATTGCATTTTTCCCAGGCACATTCGATCCGTTTTCCATGAGTCACAAGGGAATTGTGACGGCTATAAGAAACCTCGGATACGAGGTGTATTTGTCCGTGGACGAATTTTCATGGTCGAAAAAGGTACAGCCAAGAATGATACGCAGGCAGATAATCAATATGTCTATAGCTGATGAGCTGGGTGTGTTTTTGTTCCCTGACGATTCACCCATAAATATGTCCAGTACCAATGACCTTAAAATATTGAAATCTCTTTTCCCCGGCAAGGATATATTTATTGTGGTGGGAAGCGATGTAATACAGAATGCAACGGCATATAAAGCAAGGCCGACTAAAAACTCTATTCACAGTTTCAGCCATATTGTATTTAAGCGTACCCAGGACGACTCGTCTCCGGCTGCTCTCAAAAAGGCAGAGGAGGCTAAGAACAGAATCAAGGGGTCTCTGGTGGAGCTGCAGCTTCCGCTGTATCTGGAGGATATCAGCTCAACTCAGATAAGGGACAACATAGACAGCAACAGGGATGTATCAAATTTAATTGATTCTCTTGCTCAAAGCTTCATATATGACAGAAACCTCTATACAAGAGAGCCCTTAAACAAGGCGGTGCTGAAATCAAAACCGTTTACAATAGAAATAATAGACGACCTGAGCCAGAAAATTGTGGATGAAATAGGGCATTATATTTTCATGCATACAAATCTGTATGAAAATATAGGTGAGGATTTAATTTCGAAAAAAATAAGGCTTCTTGTAATAAGGGACAGCAAGAACGGAAACAAGCTCATAGGCTTCTCGGCATTTCATAAAATAAGCTCGTCAGAGGTGTACGGCGAATTCCAGAGCCAATATGTTGCAAACTATGTGCGTGAGAGAACTGCGGGAAGAATCATAGTAATTGACGGCATATTTATTAATCCCAGCAGGATATATGACAATATGGAGCAGATATTGCTGACGGAAACACTTGCATATTGCCTTAAAAATGATTTTACCTACGCTCTTTATTACAATACAATGTCTAACATAAACTCTGAGGCCGTGCTTGAGACGCTTGAGCTGCAGGGATTTACAAAGGTTCATGATGAATCGCTGAATACATCTGTGTATGCTGTGGATATGAAGTTTCCAATTTGTCTGACGCTGAACATGGAGAGCTTTTTAAAGGAACCGTTTAACGCAAATGAAAGAGTTCACGGAGCTGTTGCCATTGCAAGAAAGAAACTCACAAAATCCATGACGGAGCTCTATCCGGGTTCACTTGTTTTATCAATGGATAATGACATGATAAATCAGACCCTTATAAATAAAATATGCAGCATGAACAATGTGAGCAATGAGGTGCAGGTTCCGAGGATTTTAGGTGAAAATATGTGTGTGCCATTCGGAAATATTCTAAAGGGTATGGTTGTGCCCAACACGGTCACAAAGTCGCTTCATACGGAGAAGGTTTATTCACCTGATGCAAAANNATCCTTTTTATTCACCCATAGAAATTCAGGTGAAGACTATAAAGTCATTTGAGCGACCTGTGATTCTTGTTGACGATTTGCTTCACAAGGGCTACAGAATTAAAGAGGTTGACCCTATTCTGAAAAGGTATGACGTCAACGTAAAGAAAATCATAGTTGGAATTATGTCCGGAAGAGGAAAGGACCTGATGGAAATACAGGGCAGGGATTACGACTATGCGTACTTTATACCTAATCTTAGGTTATGGTTCAACGAAAATCTCATGTACCCGTTCCTGGGTGGAGATGGAATGTGGCAGAACAACGACAATATTATGAATCTGATACCGTCAATCAACCTTATACTGCCGTATTATTCGCCAATGTATATAAGAGGAGCATCCAAGGAAGCAATATTCAACCTGTCCATGGTGAGCCTTGAGAATGCAAAATTCATACTGCAGGCA
>DOON01000310.1 GCA_003514865.1 Clostridiales bacterium | reverse complement strand
AATTTAATTTAATAAAAAAGAACCTACAAACTGGCTGTAGGTTCCATAACAGTTAATGTATTATTGTAATTATTGTAAGTATCAAGGTTTGTAACTGCACCTATCAGAGTTGCCATCTTATAAATCCCATGTCCGGAAGCTAAATTGGTCATAAGGGGTTTGCCCAACGGAACTAGACAACCTCGTCCCCTTGACAATACTTATTTTATGACAGTTAAGTTAAACTAACTGTCATTTTTTAAGTTGTAGGAAAATATAAAATAATGTTGTATAATTCAATAAGAGAATATTGCTCTTTTATTTAACATATCAGAATATCTAAAGGATGTGCAGACAATGAATTTTACAGATTTAAACTATGTTATTGAAATTGATAAACATGCTTCTATTTCTTTGGCGGCAAAAAAGCTATTTATTGCACAATCAAATTTAAGCAGAGCAGTTAAAAAGATAGAAAAGGAATTCGATATTGTTATATTTGAAAGGACTCCCAAGGGAGTTATTACCACTCGAGAGGGGCAACAGTTTTTAGATCACGCCAAGGAAATATTATATCAGGTTGACAATCTTACAAATACATATTCTAAATTGATGGATCATAGTATAAATCTGAAAATATCTGTACCAAGAGCCAGTTATATATCAGAAGTTTTTTCCGAATATATAAAGACACTAAAGGATGAAAAAAATATACGCATTCATTACTGTGAAACTAATTCTATGAAGACAATACAAAATGTTCTTGATTTTTATTATGATATTGGCATCATACGTTATAATTCAATGCATGAAGGATACTATATGTCATTATTAAAACTAAAAAAATTAGATTACAGTGTAATTTTAGAATTCGATTACTTGCTTGTTACATCAAAGCATAGTGTAATTGCTGACAAGCATATTCGTTCGGATGAAGATTTGAAGGATTGTATTGAAGTTGTTTATGGAGATACACGCCTTCCATCGGGGGAGTATGTAGATTTAACTGATAATGATACGGAGGAGTATTATAAGAAAAAGGTGATCTACTTGTATGAGAGAGGAAATAAGTTTGAAATATTAGGGACTATACCAAACACATATATGTGGTCATCACCTATTCCGCAGGATATTTTAGATAATCACGGTTTAATTCAGATGAGGTGTGGTTCATATGCAAATTATATGAAGGATGTTATGATATTTAGGGAAAATTATTTTCAAAAAGAATATGGAATGAGATTCTTAGCTATGCTTAGAGAAAAAACAAGAGAATATGGTTGCTACTTTTAAATAANNACAGTTAAGATTTGCATTGAAATAGCATAATTATATCAAAAATGATATGTGCCGTTAACAAATAAGGTATATATGAAAAAAGCGTTTTCCATTGACAATTATAATTTGATAATATAGTATTGGTGGAAATTAACACACGATATTTAGCGCTAAAATATCAAAATTTAGTTTTTTTATGATGAAATAACCATACTTATTGGATTCAGCATTCGACCCATCTTTATTGAGCATAACTACATGGTAAAATTACATTAAGGAGGCATATTGGATGTCAGTAAAAAAGAACAAATTAGATGATTTAGTAACGAGTAACGAGGTTGTAGACAGTATTGAAACGTTAAAATTAAGAATAGAGCAAGTGAAGGAGGCGCAAAGAATATTTGCAACCTACACTCAGGAGCAGGTAGATAAAATATTCTTGGCAGCAGCTACAGCAGCGACAAAGGAAAGAATTTCTTTAGCAAAAATGGCAGTTGAAGAAACTAATATGGGAGTTGTGGAAGATAAGGTTATAAAGAATCACTTTGCTTCCGAATACATTTATAATGCATATAAAGATACTCAAACATGTGGAGTGCTTGAACATGATATGGCTTTTGGCATTAAGAAAATTTATGAGCCGATTGGTGTAATTGCGGCAGTTATACCTACAACAAATCCAACTTCAACAGCTATATTTAAATCATTGATTGCCTTAAAAACAAGAAATGGAATTATTTTTTCACCTCACCCAAATGCAAAAAAATGCACTATAGAAGCTGCAAGGATTGTTTTGGATGCAGCTGTTGCAGCCGGTGCGCCGGAAGGAATAATTGCATGGATTGATGAACCGTCCATTGAATTATCAATAGAAGTTATGAAAAGCACAGATATGGTTCTTGCAACAGGAGGACCAGCAATGGTTAAATCAGCATACTCTTCCGGCAAACCGGCAGTAGGAGTAGGTAATGGCAATACACCCGCTTTGATTGATGACTCAGCAGATATCTTAATGGCTGTAAATTCAATAATACTTTCAAAAACATTTGATAATGGTACAATTTGCGCTTCTGAACAAGCTGCAGTCATTCTTGATAAAGTTTATGATCAATGTATAAAAGAATTTACAGACAGAGGATGTTATTTACTTAATAATGAAGAAAAAGACAAGCTTAGAAAAATAATATTAAACGCTACTGGAAGCATAAATGCTAAAATAGTGGGAAAAACACCTTATCAGATAGCTAAATTGGCCGGGTTTGAATGCCCTGAGGATGCTAAAATTTTAGTGGGTGAAGTTTCTGAATTGGACGTAACAATTGAACCATTCGCACATGAAAAACTTTCACCTATATTAGCTGTGTATAAGGCGGATAATTTTGAAAATGCTTTAGATATTGTAGACAGGTTGGTAATAGACGGTGGAATAGGACATACTTCAGTTCTTTATGTAGATCAGGTGAAGAATCCTGATAAAGTGAGAGCTTTTGAGGAAAGAATGAAGACATGCCGTATTTTAATCAATACTCCTTCATCTCATGGCGCAATAGGAGATTTATATAACTTTAGGTTACTTCCTTCTTTAACGCTTGGTTGCGGTTCATGGGCAGGCAATGCAGTATCCGACAATGTAGGTGTGAAAGAATTACTAAATATTAAGACAGTAGCTGAGAGGAGAGAGAATATGCTTTGGTTTAGAACTCCTGAAAAGGTATATTTCAAAAAAGGAAGTACGCCTGTGGCACTTAAGGAATTAAAGGATGTTTACAACAGGAAAAAGGCGTTTATAGTAACAGATACATTCTTATATAAAAACGGATATACGAAGTCGGTTACTGCACAATTAGATGAAATGGGAATTAAACATTTTACATTTTTCGATGTAACTCCTGATCCGACATTAGCTTGTGCAAGAGCAGGTGTTGCTTCCTTAAGAGATTTTGAACCTGATGTTATAATTGCCATAGGTGGTGGCTCCGCAATGGATGCTGCGAAAATTATGTGGATTATGTATGNNTTCAGGTACAGGTTCTGAAGTTACTCCATTTACAATTATTACTGATGAAACAACAAATATCAAATATTCAATTGCTGACTATGAAATAATGCCAACTATGGCAATAAGTGATGCTGATATGATGATGGATCAGCCAAAGGGATTGACTGCTTCATCAGGTATAGATGTATTGACACATGCATTAGAAGCTTACGTTTCAATGCTGGCATCAGATTATACAGATGGTTTGGCTTTAAAAGCAACAAAATTGGTATTTGATTATTTACCAAGGGCTTATAAATATGGAAGAGATGATGTTGAAGCACGTGAAAGAATGGCTAATGCATCTACAATTGCCGGCATAGCTTTCTCAAATGCATTCCTGGGTGTATGCCATTCAATGGCGCATAAATTGGGTGCAACACATCACGTACCCCATGGTTTTGCCAATGCGTTATTAATAACTGAAGTTATGAAGTATAATGCTTCAGAAGTTCCTACAAAAATGGGTGCTTTCTCTCAATATAAATATCCGAAAACATTACAGCGCTACGCGGAAGTTGCTTCATATTTAGGATTACCGGGTAAGACAGATCAAGAAAAATTTGA
>DOON01000177.1:5904-10674 GCA_003514865.1 Clostridiales bacterium | reverse complement strand
AATTTGCCATGGCAAGAACTTCCCCGGTTTTAACATCAAGTACAACCAGCGCTCCGGATTTCGCATTTTCATATTTATCCTTAAACACAAAATTGCCCCACTTACTATCAAAGGTTCCTCCGATTTGTATCTGCTCCAGCCCCTTCTTCAATGCATCCTGTGCGGCTTTCTGAAGCCTTGAATCAATGGTCAGATGGAAATAATCCCCTGGAACAGGCGCCTGACTTGAAACAGAGCGTATGGTCCTGCCAACATTATTTACTTCAACCGTCTTCTTTCCCTTTTCTCCTCTTAAATAATCTTCAAACTTTTCCTCAAGTCCAGTTTTTCCTATTATATCATCAGGGCTATACCCCTTTCCCACAATGTAATCCTGAACTTCATAATCCTGTGCAATTTTCCCCAGATACCCAATGGCATGTGCCGCAACATCATCCTGAGGATAATATCTCAAAGGCTCGATTTCCACGCTAATGCCAGTAAGCTCATGAGAACGCTCAGAAATCATTGCAACAGATTTTTCAGATATACTGTAGCATATGTCTACAGGATGGTAAGAGAGATAGCTCGTTTTGCTATACCTCTCACGGATAACCATCATGTTTCTCATTTCATAGTCATTTATTTCATCACTTATTTCCAGCGTCTTTCTCAGCGTGTCAAAGGCCTCTTCAGCTGTGTAATCAGCAGACTTTCCCTTAGACTCAGGCTTCAGATTTTTTTCTAACCAGTTCTTTTTGTCTCTCACAGGGGTGTAGTCCCATTCGGAAATTGAGATAGAAGGATTTTCGTACTTCAACAGCTCAACCTGGGAATAATATTTAACCGCATCGTCAGTTATCAGATTTTTAAGAAGCTCATAGTTTTTAAATGAAAGCTGCTTTATAAAACTGTAAGGTTCCGTCTCCTGCTCCATGTTGTTCCGGCTTAAATATTTTTCCTTCACATCCGCATCTGTAAATTCAAAGCTTCCAGATCCGTTGTCCTCAACAAATTGCACAGGCAGATCCGGATATATTTCCTTAAGCCTTTCAATAAGCATCGCTCCGGGCATAATTTTTATTTCAGATCCGTATACCTTTTGCAATAGGCTGTCAAGGGAATATTTCATAGTAAGCAGCACAAAATCATCCTTAGCCGATGATGACATGGTAATTTCCTCATGGTTCGCGTTAAGGCTTCTTTTTATATTTTTAAAATATTCATCCTGTACAAATGAATACTCTACCAAATTTATATTTGATTCAAGTCCCTTGGACATTATGAAGTCGTAGGATAGCTTTCTCACCTTGGAATTTGAAAACAAGCGAGAAAGATACTTGTTATTTTTACCAAGTTGCTTAGCAACAACTTGCTCTGGATTTAATTCTTCATTGAATCCATTTTCTGAAAGCCATTTTTTAATGGGATCCTCTTTCGATTCAACAATCTCACCACCATTTGTTACAGTCTGAATGTCTGACGGCTGTACTACACTGTTTTCAGGAGAGCTGTCTGTGACTTCATCCTTATTCTCTATTTCGGAAATGTCAAAAACAAACTGATTGTTTTCAAGTCTGATAGGCAGCTCAACATCTCTCTTAAGAGTGTCTAAGGCTCTTTTTTTCACATTGAATTCTTTCCCGTATATTTCCGTAGCAAAATTAAGCCATTCGTCCACATTGTTCTTAACTGTCTGAATTACTTTCTCCTCTGCTGTAACATATGAAACAGCCTCTGCCGCATCGGTTGAAACCTGACTTTCAGAACTTTCATTTATTCTGTACGCCTTTTCTATGCTCTCATCTATATAATCAAAGGTATACAGCTCTATGGGAAACTCATCTATTGGTCTCTCTCCGTTATCATCAAGTATCTTGGATAGAACATATGATATGTCGTTAAATTTTTTCGGATTTATTTCATCTTTAAACATCTGCACTGTAAAGCTTGATACATTGTCCGCAAGAAGCACGCCATTTCTGTCTAATATCTTACCTCTTGGCGCCTTCACAGGGATATCCTTGATTTTCTTAATATCCGCAGCGGCCCTGTATTCTTCGCCTTCCACTATGGTCAGCACCGCCATCCTGAATCCAAGCACACACAGCATGAAGACTATTACAATGTATAAAATATTGTATCTGTTCTTTAAAAATTTTGGCAGGCTCATTTTACACCTCTCTATTTAACATTAAGCTTATTGAATATCCTTGTTACTGCCTTCAGTAAAAAAATAACCAAAACCGTATTCAATAGGATTTCAATAACAATACCGTAAAGAATACCTCCTGCACTNNAAGAGAAAATGCATTACAGCCGTTGAAGTGGCTGTGACAACAGCATATGAAGCACTGTTTTCCCTCAGCATATACTCGCTGTAGTTTCCTATCAGTGAACCAATTATAAAAAAGATAACCGTGTAGATACCAAACACGTCATAAATCATGGAATCATATAAAACACCTGTCATAATGCCTAATATTCCGCCGGTTACACCGTCACTCATCATTGAAAATATAACAATCAGCATAAGGGGAATATTTGGTATTACTCCAAATATATTAAAAAAACTAAGCAATGATGTCTGAATAACAAAGCCTACAACAATCATAGAGACCATTAATCCAAATCTTTTCATATTTACTACCTTTCGATTATCATGTTACTCTCTGTCTACCTTCAGCACATACACCCTGTTTAACTTTGTGAAATCAACGGATGGCTCTATCACAATCCTTCGTGTGGATGCGTCTGTTGTAGCTACCACTTCCTTTACCTCACCGATGTACAAATCAGGAATATAAATTTCTCCTATACCCGATGTTACCAGAGAATCTCCTGCAGCTGCTTCCGCCTTGCTGTTAAAAAAATACCCCGTAACCATACCGTCAATGCTGCCCTGCATTATTCCGCTTTCATCGTTATTTATATCTCTGAAGCTTATTTTACAGTTTTCATCCAATATAGTGACAGCTTTAGCCCAAGAAGAGGACGCTTCCGTGATAACTCCCACAAGGCCGATCTGCACAACCCCCTTGCTTGTTTCAACAGCGCTTATAACTATATCGTTTTTCTTTACTCCGTCTTTTTCACCCTTGTCTATGGTAAATCTGCTGAACCAATTTGAATCGTCAAGTGCAATGACTTGTCCGACCACATGGTTAAAGTCAAGATTTTTCTTCATTTCATATTCTGTTTCTAACGCGCTGGATTTGTTTACGATATTTTCCAATACCCTGACCTGCTCCTTAAGCTCATGTACCGTATCCGTAAGCAGGTTGTTCTCTTCCCTCATTCTAACTATGTCCTGTATTGAATAAAAAGAATTTGTCACAGTCTGCCCCGTATTGAACGCTACCTTCTGCATCCCCGCAACCATGCTTCCAAAAAAACTCAAATCAGTCCCCCCCAATCTTCCGATAGAGGATAGACCAATTAAGACTATAAGTATAAAAATTGTAAGAGAAAACAATATCATTTTAAAGTATTTCTTAATAAATTCCATATGCACCTACAGAGATTCACATATTTTACCTGCGCCCATAACAACGCTGTTCAGGGGATTTTCTGCAATATAAACCTTCAACCCGGTCTCTTTTTCAATGTACATATCAAGTCCTTTAATTAAGGCTCCCCCTCCCGACAAATAGATTCCGTTGGCATAAATGTCCGATGAAAGCTCAGGAGGCGTTTTTTCCAAAACTCTTTTAATAGCATTAACAATATTGTTGATCGTTTCAATAGTAGCCTCTCTTATTTCATCACTGGTTACTGTCATGTTCAGAGGCAGACCGGAGACGATATCTCTTCCTCTTATTTGCATTTCCTGCGGATGGCTTTCGCCCTCGGAAGAAGACGATGAATAAATTTTTTTGCTGGCATTTCCTATTGTCATTTTAATTTTTTCAGCGCTGACAATTCCTATTTCCATTTTATATTTAAGCTTGATGTAATCTCTGATATTTATATCCAGATCATCTCCCGCAATTCTCAAGGAGTCGGAGGCAACTATTCCTCCTAATGAGATGACAGCTATTTCCGTAGTTCCTCCTCCGATATCAACTATCATATTTCCCACAGGCTCATCAACATTGAGTCCTGCACCAATGGCAGCAGCCATTGGCTCCTCTATAAGCCTCACTTTTTTTGCTCCGGCATCATAGGCAACTTCTTCAACTGCCCTTCTTTCTATTGAAGTGACACCCACAGGTACACAAATCACTATGTTTGACTTTATAAATCTACTGTGGTTCAGCGCTTTCTCAATGAAATATTTAACCATTGCACGAGTAATTTCAAAGTCGGCAATAACACCGTTCTGAAGAGGCCTTATTGCTCTGATGCTTTTCGGAGTTCTGTCAAGCATTGCTTTTGCAGATTCTCCAACCGCACACACCTCGCTTGAATTCACGTTCAAAGCCACCACAGACGGCTCATTTACTATTATTCCTTTGTCTCCAACATATATTAATGTATTTGATGTGCCAAGATCAATGCCGATTTTTTGTGTAAATATATTAAAGAATCCCATATTTTTTCCCTTTCATAATTCGTTAAAGTAATCCTTCTTCTTTAAAGCTGTAAAATACCCCATCACCGATTATTATGTGATCAAGTATTTTTATTCCTAAAATTTTACCGCATTCGTCAAGCCTGTTTGTCAATGAAATATCCTCACGGCTAGGCTCAGATTCTCCGCTGGGATGATTGTGCACCAGTATTACAGAGGATGCCGAGCTTGCAACCGCCTCGGAAAATACCTCTCTTGGATGAACGATTGATGAATTG
>DOON01000177.1:0-5870 GCA_003514865.1 Clostridiales bacterium | reverse complement strand
CGACGCTCTTCCGATCTATTTTTGCATTCGAGCCTGAATATTTTAAAATATTCTTTCTTGTAATATCGCATTTCCTCCATCAAGAACATAGCCGCATCGCCGGGAGATGAGATTTTTATTTTCTCAAGCTTCAGGGTGCTTATTCTTTTGCTCAGCTCTGCCAAAGCCATGAGCTGAGATGCCTTAACATCGCTTATGCCCTTAAATGACTTGAACTTATCCAGCGTTCCCTCAGCTATATTTCTCAAGCCTCTGCCGTCTACATTCAATATGCGCTGAGCAAGCATCACTACATTTTCATCTTTGCTTCCTGTCCTTAAAATTACTGCAATAAGTTCCGAGTTAGACAAATTATCAGCTCCATATTTAAGCAACTTCTCCTGAGGTCTGTCATCCGCAGGTATTGATTTTATGGTGTAATTATTATTGTCCATTTTAACCTCCAATATGCAATGATTAAGTATCTCCCTAAAGCAAATTACGAGAAAAATGTTTTGTCAGCAAATAATTAAGTTTTGTAAGGGGCAGGCCCTTTACGTTGTTGTTGCATCCATGTATTTCTTTAATAAGAAGCTCCCCGTATCCCTGTATGCCGTAGGCTCCCGCCTTGTCTCTGTATTCTCCAAAATCCAGATATTTCATGATAAATTCATCCGTCAGACAGTTGAATTCAACCAATGTTTTTTCATAGTCAATTATTTTTTTCCCGGTTTCGGAGTCAATTATGGATATCCCGGTGTAAACCTCATGAGTTTTTCCTGAAAGTGATTTCAGCATTTCAAAGCCCTCACTGTAATCTTTAGGTTTACCCATTATCCTATTTAGATATACCACCGTGTCGGCAGCAATTACTATGCCCTTTTGACTGCATTGGTCCGAGACGGCCGATGCCTTTTTCAGAGAAATTTTCATAACCGATGTTTGTGGTGAATCTCCCTCATGTATGATTTCATCCACGTCGGAAGAAAATACTGTTATATCATTTATATACCTTCCAAGCATTTCAATTCGTCTTGGAGATTTTGATGCCAATATTATTTTTTTCATAATACTTCCTTACAGTTTCTTATAAGCTATTATTGCAATTAATATTCCTATTATTCCCGCAACTGTCAGATTAGCGTTGAATCCGAATGTCAGCGTAAATATGCTCAAATCCAGCGTGGCCGGTCCGAATCCAATGGACTCGCCATAATTCAGCAACGGAAAATATCCGGACAACGCCTTGCCCAATATCGTTCCTATTATTATGGATGTAAGCAACAAAAGAATTAAATATATGGAATTTCCGCCTTTTCTCATACTAACCCTCTCTTCTTAGCCTCATTAGTGTTTTGTCTAAATTTTCTGTTACAAAGATCGATGTATATCCCACAAAGCAACCTGTAAATATGCTCACAAACGACAGTATGGGAAGATAATAATATAGGTTTAAGGAACTGAAAAGCACTGCAGCCACAGATATCTGCGAAGCATTGTGCGTCATTGCACCCAGCACACTTACACCTATTAAGCTCAGTTTTTTGAAATATTTGCAGCCTATGCTCATCACAATCGTACTCATTATACCACTGACTATGCTGTATATGAATGTAATCGGATTGGTAGCCACAAGCATTAATAAAATGCATCTGATCACCACAACCAACAATGCATCCTTAAATCCAAATACAACTATAACGGATAATGTAACAATGTTTGATAATCCAAGATTTGCTCCTGGAGCAATGTAAGGCATGGGAATCATTCTTTCTATTATGCTGACTATCAATGCCCCTGCCGTCATAAGTGACAAAAAAATATATCTTTGTAATTTGTTCATAATACTCTCTTTCGTTATATGCTATTTTACTATGATGTCCAAATCGTCTTTGTCGGTACTGTCTTTTATCTGCACCATCAGCCTGTTTGGAAGGCACACTATCAGCTCTCCGTCGCTTCCGATTTTTCCCTGATGCAGGCATATTTTATCCGGGCATGTGGCATCTGAAATCCACACCTTTCCATCTTCTATCCTTATTGTATTATAGCCTGTATCCCCGTTAATCTTAAACTCATTTTTATAGTCATCAGTCAATGTATACTCTCCCGCAAGCTTGTCATCCGAATATACATACACCGTTTTCTTACCCTTTTCCGTGGCATTTACGCCCCCATAAATCAAGACGCCCACATTTATCACAACTATAGCTACGATTAAAGCAATATCATATTTGTTAATTTTATTTCTCATGATTGTCCTTTTAATATTTTTTAGATTATTTATTTTATCATCTAATTAACATTTTTTCAAGTGCCACCTTGATATTTACAGTAAAGCTGTTAAAATAATAATATTATGATTAATTTGAGGTGAATCTATTGCAGGTATACAAGATTTTAAATGACTGTCTGCTGGAATCTGAATTTGAAGAATTTGTTTCAGACAGCTCCGCAAGCTACTGGATTATAATGACGCCTGAAGAAATAAAGGAAAAAAACGAAATATTTCATTTCAACTATCAGACAATTTATGACTGCCTCCATAACGAGGATGCGCCAAAGCTCGATGTTTATGATAACTACAGCTTCGGAATACTTAACATAATAAAATCTCATGAAAATAAATTTTCCACATCCGAGTTAAATTTTTACCTGACGAAAAACTCACTGATATTTGTCTCGAAAAATTATCAGGATATATTTGATGAAATTTTGGATGACATGGTATGCAGAGGATCAATGGGAATAAGCACCGACAGAATACTGTATAATCTAATTGATAAAATGACATCCAAGGACTATGCGATGCTTACAAATTTAGAATCTGAAATTTCAGATGCTGAAGAAGATGTTTTAGAGGGTAAAACAAAAGATTACATAAAGGACATAGTGTTATTAAAAAATAAACTGTTGTTTTTAAAAAAGCAGTATGAACCTCTTTTAGATGTTGTGGAAGATTTAACAGAAAATGAAAACGGAATAATAAATGAAAAATCGAAAGCATATTTTGTGATTTTATTTAACAGAATTGAACGCTTAAACAGAAAGGTAGGAAACCTCCGTGACTATGTAACACAGACAAGAGAATCATATCAGGCTCAGCTGGACATATCTCAGAACAAAATCATGAAACTTTTCACTGTACTGACAGCTGTCTTTTCGCCACTTACACTGATTGTAGGGTGGTATGGCATGAATTTTTCAACCATGCCAGAGTTGAGATGGGAATATGGCTACGTATTTGTAATTTTACTCAGCCTCTCGGTTTTATTAATATGCCTTTGGTTTTTTAAGAAAAAGAAGCTCTGGTAGCTCGTTGCGGTTGACCTACCACCATTTTCTGAAGTCTTTTTTCGGAAAATGGTGGTAGGTTATACTCACTTCTCTATAACCATGAAATCAGTTACAAGCCTTGAGAGCTTGTTATTTTTATCAAAGCCGTAGTATGTAGGGAATGTTCCTTCATTCCAGCCGCTTGCAAAAACTATTATGTTGCAGCCAGTTTTATTGTCTGCAAGAATATCTCCGCAGGAGCATTCATTGCTCTTGACAGTATCTCTTACATTTTTCTCGTATTTGTCAAGCTCTTCCTCGCTCATAACATCAAGCTTTTCCATAACTAATTCATCCATGAAGCATCCAAGGCCGTTTTCAACCTCATAACCCATGAATTCGTCATGTCCGAAGCCCTTGGAGGATTCCCCCTTAAGCAATGCCATTTCCCATTTTACGGGCTGACTATCACCGAACCTCAGCTCTGCCGCCACGGTTTGCTTTTTCCTGCCCTCGGTCCTGCCCACATAAATGTATACATCATATGTGCCCGGTTTTACATGTTGAGAATAGCATTCGTCATCATACATTAAAATAGGATCCGTGGCTATTATCCTGCCGGTTGAAAGCTTTAGCTTTCCTGCAGTGATTTTGTCAATCTGCATCCTCCCGAATTCGGTATCTATCATTTTAGTATTGCCGTTTGTTATGTTAAGCACATCATAATTTATATACATATTATGCTCCTTTATTTCTTATTTTTTTCTTTCATCAAGTATTTTCTTCAGTTCATCCATGAAGGTGTTTATATCCTTAAACTTCCTGTAAACAGAAGCAAATCTGACATATGCAACGTCATCCACGGTCTGAAGCTCATTCATTACAAGCTCCCCTATAACCTCCGTGGACACCTCGTTTTGAAATGTGTTTAAAAGCTGCTTTTCAATCTTATCAGCTATCCCCTCAATTTGCTTGAGGCTGACTGAACGCTTGTCGCAGGCACGTATGAGGCCGTTGATGATTTTGTCTCTGTTGTAGCCCTGTCTCGTTCCGTCTCTCTTGATAACCACTATCTGTGTTTCTTCTATTTTTTCATAGGTCGTAAATCTGTAACCGCACTCTGTGCATTCTCTTCGCCTTCTGATTTTAAAACCGTCATCAGTGGGTCTTGTGTCAACAACCTTGCTATCTGTGTAATTGCATTTCGGGCACTTCATCGCACATCTCCTTTTTCTGATTTTACTAAAAAAACAAGGTAAAGTAAACAAATTTATAAAATTATTTTAAACTGTTCATAAATTTCTGCTCATCGATTACAAATCTTTCGTGTGTTCCTTCTCCTATTTTTTTATCCTCATCAAAAGCTTCAACCTTGAAAACAAGTCTTTTCCTGTCTGTTTCAACCAGCTCCGCTGCCGCCCATACCTTTTTACCCACCGCTGTAGCGCTGATATGCCTGATATTTACACTTATGCCCACCGTAGAATATCCCTCCGGTAAATGACTCTTAACCGCATTCATGGCCGCTGCCTCCATAAGCCCGATCATCATTGGGGTTGCAAATACCTCGGCTGCACCGCTTCCAAAAACCCTTGCGGTGTCATTCATTGTCACTGTTTTTTCCTCTTTATATTTCAATCCGATATTTAATGCTATTTCCATAATTATCTCCATCCTTTCTTATTTTACCAATACCTTATGCTAAATATACGCTAATTGCGCTCATTCATGTAAATATTCATCCTTGGAAAAGCAAAATCAATGCCCTCGCCTCTGAGTATTTCCATTATTTTAAAATTCACATCATTCATAATACTCATGTACTCCGCATATACGGATGTATTCGTATAATAATTAACTGATATTTCCAGCGAGGCCGGTCCGAAATTCGAAAAAATCACAATTGCAGACTCTTCCTTTACCATGGGATGTGAATTTAACATATCCTTAATCCTGTCAATCAATATCTCCATTTTATCCATGGTTGTACTGTAGGATACACCNNATTCATTATCTCTCTGTCTGCGAACCTGGAGTTTGGTACAACTACCAGCTCTTTATTCAACGTCCTGAGTTTAGTGCTTCTTAGCCCCAGTTCCTCCACCGTGCCTTCGAAGGAATCAATTTTAATCCAATCTCCTATGCTGAAGGTTTTTTCTGTGAGAATAACAAATCCCCCGAAAAAATTCTTCATGAGATCCTGAGAAGCCAGCGCCAGAGCTGCACCTCCTATTCCAAGTCCAGCAAGAATACTGCTGAGCTGCCTGAAGTCAAATTCCACCGCTACCGCAACAACAGCAATTATTACTATAACTATTTTTATCAGCTTTGATAATATCGGAAACATAGTTCGTGTAATCTGCAGCCTGCTGCCTTGGTTTACATCTTCAAAATTCCCGCTTAACCAGTCGGTATATGCAGTAACAAATCTAAGAGTGAACTGTGCTGCAATTATTATGATGCATGTTCTGTAAAGCTTGTTTATAAACAAATGTGCTTCCGCTGTAAAGGGCAAATCTATTATACCTAAATAAACAGCCGTGTATGTAATCAGGTTCAGAAGTGGCTTTTGCAAAGAATCAATTACAAGGTCCATATTTCTTGCCTTGCTTTTT
>DOON01000246.1:456-3682 GCA_003514865.1 Clostridiales bacterium | reverse complement strand
GCTATATTTGGATTTTTGCTTACTTCGTTTGTTCCTTCAATAAAAGCAGGTCCGGTTGGAGCAATACTTGTGGTATTTTTCTCTTTCTTCTTTGCAGTAGTATCAGCAAGAATGGTTGGAGTAATCGGCGCAAGCAACAATCCAGTTTCCGGTATGACTATTGCGACACTTCTTGTTATTGCTTCAGTGTATAAAGCTATGGGGGCAGCAGGAACAGAAGGAATGAGAGTTGTGCTTTTAGCGGCGGGCATAGTTTGTGTTGCTATAGCAGTTGGCGGAGGTGTGGCTCAATCATTAAAAGCAACATATGTTATTGGTGGCAGTCCTAAAAATATTCAACATGGTATGTTTATATCATTGGCTATTGCATCTTTTATGGCGGGAGCCACTGTACTCCTTTTGCATAGTGCTTACGGGATAAGTTCGGAACAAGTTACAGCACCGCAGGTAACACTTATGAAGTTGATTGTTGAAGGTATAATGACGGGTAAGCTTCCATGGACTCTTGTAATTATAGGAGCAGTAATAGCATTGTTTTGCGCTCTTGCAGGACTGCCAATATTGGCGGTTGCTTTGGGAATTTATCTGCCTATTACATTAAATACTGCTATATTCTTTGGAGGTCTTATACGTAAATTTGTTGAGCTAAGGTTTAAAGCACATGAAGCAAATAGAGATGATGCAGTAGAAAGGGGAACATTAATTGCTTCAGGTCTTGTGGCAGGAGATGCCATAACCGGTATAATAATCGGAGTTTTTGCTGCGCTTAATTTAAGCATTGATGTGTTATCCGGCGTCATAACAAACGATGCTTTAAGAAATTTAGTGAGTTTAGTAATATTTGCAGCACTTGCTGCATGGTTATACAGCTACTCTTGCAGAGTTAGAAGGAACAGCTGATGGCAAATAAAATTAAAAAGCATNNATATTGATAACAGTCATGGCAAAGACGAATACAATTTTGTTCTATATGTCCCTGAGGTAACACATAATGATTGGCAGATGGTTGATGGAAAGGTATTATTAAATTTCAAAGTTAATAATCCTATAACAAAATTGGTTGGTTTTATGATAAAGAAGGAACCAAACAAAGATATGTTATTTGATGATATGTGTACTTCCACATGGCTTTTGATAGATGGTGAGAGGTCAATTTACGAAATTGCAAGAATTCAAAGCCATAAAGCAGGTGACGAATTTAAAGAGGATCTAAGACGACTTATAGAATTTATTAAATATATATCAAAACAGGGTTGGATTAGATACAAGAGAGTAAANNATAAAAAAAGTCAATCGTATGATTGACTTTTTTTCGAATCGGGATGACAGGATTCGAACCTGCGGCCCCAAACACCCCATGCTTGTGCGCTACCAAACTGCGCTACATCCCGAATACTTTACTATTATAATCAATAAACACGTATTTGTAAAGACTTAAAATTTTAATAATTATAAAATTTCTGATGATCTTTTGATAATTTTTTTATATTTAAGGCGAATTCCGCCGCCCTGTTCCTTATGTTTTCCACCTTTTCAATTTCTCCGGGGTCGTTGGCCGTTTCCATCAATGCAAATTTAGGAGGAAGCATGAAGGTTTTGTTTATGTTCAACGAGCTTATGAGCTGCTCTGCAATTATGTCGCTGCCGCTGAAGCCTGATACTATTATTGAATACATGTATTTGTCATAAAATTTTACTTTTCTGAACAGCGCTGTCAGTCGGTTTATAACTGCGGATAAATTGGCGCTTATTGAATCATTGTAGTTTGGGCACAGCATTATGAGTATGTCACAGTCTATTATTGCAGGATATACCTCTTCAACCATTATACCTCCATAGAAGCAGTTGTTGCTTTGGGAATAGTGTATGCACGCCTTGTATGGGCAACCCTTGCAATCTCTCACGGAGCCATTTTCAATATGTATTTCGTTTATATTGCAGTTTGTTAAATTATCCTTCACCATTTTCCACAGGGAGAATGTGTTGGATGTTTTGTAGTTTCCCGCATGAAGCATCAATATATTAGGATTATCCAGCCTGTTCATCTGAAAGTCCATCAGGCGCTCAACAACAGTCCTGGTTTCCTGAATACATATTTCCTCAAGACTTAAATGAGGTGATATTTTTTGTTGAGTATTATAATTTCTCAACGAACCGGTTGCCTCCGATACAGGCCTCCCCGGAAACATACAGCCTGCCATGTTGGCATAAAGGATAATCTTGCGGGCAACATCTCTTGAATGCAGCTCATTATTGCTGCTTATCAATACGCTTCCCACCGAATTTTCCATAAATGTGCTGCCCGACATTTTAATTTTCTCCAGCATTCTGAAAAGCTCTATATTTATGCCGGAATCCCCCAATTCTGCCGCAAAGATTACCCTCTTATTTCTTAAATCCTTGATGTTATCTGCCGTTGTTATAACACGCAGACAATAGCCTTCCATACCGTAGCACAGCATGTTTTTCAGCCTTTCGGATATTTCTCCCGGAACTAAAGCCGTTAATTCCTCCAATACTCTCCCCTCCTTGTTTCATTGGACTTGCTTCATCAAATTACCGTATGTTACCTTCAACCGTTTAAAAAGCTCGTCATGAATTTCCGTTTTTTCTATTTCCAACCCCGACGGAAGATTTCTGTTTTTTGCTCCCATAAAAACTCCGCCAAGGTAGTTGCAGCTGTAATGCCATTTGCCCTCAAGAGTACATGCTATGGAAATAGCTCCCGATGACAGCGCCGGAGCCACATATGGCTTGAACCCTGTTTTGCGCACCTCTAAATTTGCCTCAACCGCAAGCTTCGTGAGCTCGCGGNNGTCGTAATTTGTAATGCTGTTTGCAATAACTAAGTCCTTGCCGTGAGGA
Organism: Clostridiales bacterium; assembly: GCA_003514865.1. The sequence goes on along the minus strand of DOON01000246.1, from coordinate 817 downwards.
CCGAATGCTCTTCCCTCTGTTAAATAGGTTGTGTATTTTTCATCCTTACGAGCGTAGTACACCGCTCTTGCATTCATTACTCCAAGTCCGTAGCCCTTAATTTGCTCCGGTGCTAACGCTCCTCTGCTCTCCTTAAGAACTGTTGAGCACAGCAAATCCACCGGGTCGGAAACCACGGCGAAAATTCCCTTGAAGTTTTGTTCCGCAGCCATTATTGCATATTCACTGATGAGCTTTGCATTTTCTTTAAATTGAACCATTCTCACATCAATATTTTCCGAGCCAACAGGCGGGACTCCCTTGGATGCGCAGAAAACAAACATGTCGCAGTCAAAGAGGCGGTCCTTTTCTATTCCGCGGT
>DOON01000246.1:0-411 GCA_003514865.1 Clostridiales bacterium | reverse complement strand
CTCAGTATATTGCCGGGAAGATTACTTTCTAAGCCTTTCATTTTAAGGAAATCAAGATTCTCCTCCTCCATATACAAATCTGACGTATGTGCCACGGCATAGGATTTCCTGGATTTATTCCTGTCAATCCTGTACAGAAAATAGAGTTCCTCCAAATCATCCGGCATAACATCTACTTTTTCATATTCGTAAATGTCCTCAAGGGAGAACAGAAATTTATCGCCATATGTGTAATAAAACATTATTTTATTATCCTTTCAAGCTTTATCAGGTTTTCAATGCTTGCATCCATGTAGTTTGACGCTTCCTTATTAAGATCGTAATATATGTTATCGCCGATATACGGAAGTCTCGGAGAAATCAGGACTTCACCCAATCTTTTAAGCGTCAGCTTCTTTTCATAAAGCTCCA
>DOON01000144.1 GCA_003514865.1 Clostridiales bacterium | reverse complement strand
AATTATATAATGAATATTCAAACTATTTAAAAGAAAAATACGGCGGCAAGGTATACAAGCTGCCGGGGAATATCCCATGCACATGCCCTAACAGAGACGGCTCCATAGGATATGGAGGATGCACGTTTTGTGCAGAGGAGGGAGCGGGATTTGAAACTCTGGACAGCTGTATGAGTGTAAGAGAACAAATTAAAACAAATATGGATTACATATCGAAAAAATACAAGGCTGAGAAATTCATAGCCTATTTTCAGAACTATACCAATACATACGTAAAGCTTGAAAGATTCAAGCAGTATATATTGGATGCGATAACGGAAAATATTGTTGAAATATCAATTTCAACAAGACCTGACTGCATAGGTGATGAATACCTTGAATTTCTTAATGGAATAAGAAATGATTATGGCATAAACATATCCATAGAGCTGGGTCTTCAGACTGTAAATTACCACGCTCTGATTTCAATAAACAGAGGACATACACTGGCAGAATTTATTGATGCGGTTCTGAGGATTAAGCGATACGAATTTGATATATGTACCCATGTTATATTGAATTTACCGGGGGATAGTATACAAGATACTGTGGAGACAGCCAAAATATTATCTGTGCTGAAGGTTGACCAGGTTAAGCTTCATTCTCTATATATAATGGAAAATACGAAAATGGGCATAATGTATAAGAACAATGAAATATCTGTTACAACGGCAGAGGAATATATAGAGAGAGCAGTAACCTTTCTTGAATATCTGGACAGTGATATTGTTGTGCAGAGGCTTGTGGGCAGGGCTCCTAAGGAAGGCTCTCTGTTTGTGAACTGGGGCATGAGCTGGTGGAAAATCAAGGATGGCATACTTGGAAAAATGGAGTCGGAAGGCAGACTTCAGGGGTCTAAATCCATAGAAAAGCGAACATTGTCATAGATAGAAAAATTATGAATAAAAGTTATAATTTAAGAAAATAAGTAGTGCGGACATGTTTTGTATGTGGTATAATAAATACAATTAACTTTTATTAAAAAACTATAGGAGTGTGATTATTATGGTTCAAATAGTTTGTGGTCACAACGGCACCGGAAAAACAAGAAAGATGATCGACATGGCAAACAAAGAGATCGATAACATACAAGGAAAGATGGTTTTCCTAGAGGCCAATAACAGGCATATATTTAACCTCGATTTCAGAATCAGGTATATAAACACAAAAGAGTTTGGACTAACTAATGCAGAACAGTTTCAGGGTTTTGTTTGCGGAGTGATAGCAACAGATTATGATGTTGAGCTGGTATATATAGACGGCTTGTACAAAATAGCACAGTCCGGCATGGATAATATTGAGCCAATAGTAGAAAGACTCGATTATTTGTCTGAGAAATTTAATGTTAATTTTATAATGAGTGTTAATCAGGATATTGAAGATATTCCGGAAGGATTGAGAGATAGAATAATAGTAGAGGCAGCGATGCTTTAATAAATATGCCACCCGAAAGGGTGGCTTGGTCTTTTTTGACTTTGTCTTTTGATATGTTATCAACACTTGATAAAAACCGCATTTTCTGTTAAAATAAATATACATTGAGTCAGACACACAGAAAGAGTGGTTTTATGAATTATTTTAAACAAAACAAGANNAGACTATATTTGATGAGTTTTTTGAACACAGAGATATGCTCATTATTCAGCATATGAATGGTGATATAAATAAGAAGGAGTACCTGGAGCTAAATTATAAGTACATGCTTGAAAAAAGCATCAAGCCATTTCAGCGCATAGACAGCTTTGAAAAAGGAATGTACAATTATCAGTATTTCAACATGCTTGCTAAGTACCACAGGATGGTTGCCCAAGAAATAAAAGATAAGGGCAAGCATGTTAGCTTTTATAGCAAGTATCTCAATGAGGCTGATTATTACTACAATGAAAAGGATAAAACAACGTTCCGTCTCTTGAGATTTCTGCATTATGAAAATGTGGAGGCTTATTTCATAAAGATGGAGTCAACCATGCTTGAAGGTAAGCTGTACGAAATAGTTCTCAGGGACTTTGAATTTGCCGTGCTTCATTCAAAGAGCCTCTGGCTTTTGGATGTGCTCAAAAAAGAAAATGTATTCTGCGCAAAGAAGAAAAAATCCGTTATAGACTACTATGTAAATTCGAGATACTGAAAAAGCCCCGACTGGGGCTTTTTTAATGTGCGTTTGCTAATATTTTAATTATATCATCCACCGATGTTCCCACTTCGATTTCATATGTCCCACTTCTCAGCCTCGTATCAAGTCCTAGGGCAACGGACCTGTTAAGGAATTCGTTCTTGTCCTTTATTAGATTGGAATTCAGAAGTATGTCACCTATGGTTGAAGGATATGAACCATCTGGTATCTTAACCGTTGCGATCAATACTGTTCCGGAATTTTCGCCTGGGGTCGTATTGGGCTCTTCATCAGTTCCTCCCGGCTCTTCAGGACTGTCAGGATCTGGGTTTTCTGCATCTGGATTATTTTTCACCGGTATTTCATTAACCGGTGGTATAACTTCCTTATCAACACCTTTGCTGAATAGGATATCAAACCTCCAGCCTAATATTACGACCATTATCACCACAACGGCAATGATTAATCCATAATCCGTAATATTATATAAAAAATCTCTTATTGCATTTATCATCTTTTTCATACGTCGCTCCTTGAATATCCTGTACATAATGATAGCACAAAATTTTCCTTGTTACAATAAGTACATTCCATAAAAGTATGTTAATTTTATCAAATTTTACAAATGAATATATACTTTTAGGAATTATTTGATATAATAAAATAATACTGTCTTAATTTAAAAGTGCGGACAAATATTTGTCCGCAACATAGGAAAGCAGTATATGCTAATNNAAAATGATACGCAAAAAAAACATAAAGCTGAACGGTCAGAAGGCAGAGCCTGAAACGGTACTGAAGAAGGAGGATACCGTGCAGCTATTTTTGGCTGATGACACCATAGAAAAGTTCAGGGAAAAGAAATCGCTTAAGCATACAGACATACATTTTGATACTGTATATGAGGATGAAAATATACTTGTTGTGAATAAACCTGTGGGTTTAAGCACCCAGCCGGATGAAACAAGTGAGAAAAACCTAGTGGATGAAATAAAGATGTATCTGGATGCAAAAGAAGAAAATATAAGCTTTACATTCAAGCCTGCCGTATGCAACAGGCTGGACAAGAATACCTCAGGGCTTGTTATTGCCGCAAAGAATTATGATGCCTTAAAGCAGACAAACAAGGCAATACGGGAAAGAAGCATAAAAAAATATTATGTTGCAAAAGTACACGGAATTATCAGGCAGGACCTTGAGCTGAGGGATTTTATCATTAAAAATGAAAATAAAAACATGGTGAAGATAATAAAGGAAAATGCGGCCGAAAATACGGTTGGTGCCAAAGAGGTTATAACCTACGCTCATCCTCTGAGAACAGAAGGGAGCTTCACCTGGCTTGAAATAGAAATAGAGACCGGCAGAGCACATCAGATAAGAGCGCATCTTTCTTCCATTGGTCACCCCGTTGCAGGCGATAAAAAATACGGGAAAAATGACAGAGAGAAGTACCAAGTGCTTCATGCATACAGGTTGGTACTGGGAGGATATGAAGGAGGACTAGAATATTTGAACGGACTGGAGATAAAGTCCGAAATAAGCGAAAGACGGCTGATATAGGGCCTACAGGAGGTACAATGAATATACTATTGCTTAATGAAAATAAAATTGTTGATATTAATGAAAATGAAACACTTTTTTATTTTCTGAAAAGATATTATCCTGAAAGCTACAGTAGATATTTGGGCATCAAGGTTAACAACCGTTTACAGGAGCTTGCAAATGCCAGCTTTGAAGAAAATGACAGAATAGAATTTCTTGATATAAGAGACAGAGATGGACACCTTGTATATGTTCGGACCTTGACACTTATTTATATAAAGGCATGCAAGGATGTGTTCAATGACATAGATGTTTCCATAGAGCATTCGTTAAATAAAGGGCTGTATACGGAGCTAGAGTTTAAAAACGTGGTGAACAAGCACCAGCTTATGAATATTAAAAGGCGCATGCAAGAAATAATTGATGCTAAAAGACCTATAAATACATACTTCCTAAGCATCAAGGAGGCGGAGGAGATTTTTTGGAGACAGGGCATGGAGGACAAGGTAGAGCTTCTGAAGTACTGGAATGCTGAAAATATACGTGTTTATGAGCTGGATGGCTACTATGACACATTCTACGGATATCTTGCTCCAAGCACGGAATTTGTTGATAAATATGACTTGCGCCTGTTTTATCCCGGAATTATTTTAAATTACCCCACAAGAGAAAACAATTTTGAGATTCCTGAATATATTGAGCAAAAGAAGATTTTCAAGGTATTCAGTGAAGCTGAGAAGTGGGGGGAAATAATGAACGTTGGTTATGTTGGTGCTCTGAACAGGAAAATTGACAATAACACAATAGATGATATGATACGTGTCAATGAGGCTCTGCACGAGA
>DOON01000179.1 GCA_003514865.1 Clostridiales bacterium | reverse complement strand
GGGAAATATAATTGTATAATTTTCTTGGAAATAGACTAATTATTAATTTTTTCGACATTTCACGGGAAAAATCACCATAAAATTTGAAGCTATTGTCTATATAGTATAACAGTTGTCTTGCATTTCATGNNATATTTTTTTTAGTGATGTTAATTGTAAATTCAATGTTTGTTCCGGTTTTTGGAATAGAGGCCGAAAGTCTGCAGTCAAGGGCAGCAATATTGATAAATGGTGAGGATGGTCAGGTTCTTTTTGAAAAAAATGCAAACGACAAAATGCAGCCTGCAAGCATAACGAAAATTATGTTGCTTTTGTTGATTTCAGAAAAGATGGCAAACGGTGAAATAGCTCTTGACAATGAACTGACTGTGTCAGAACATGCATCAAGCATGGGAGGAAGCCAGATATATCTTGAGGCTAATGAAACCCAGACAGTGGAAAATATGCTTAAAGCAATTTCTATGCGTTCAGCAAATGACGCTTCAGTTGCAATGGCTGNNAGTTGTGTAAAAGCAATGAATGACAGAGCAAAGGAACTGGGGATGAATGATACACACTTTGTAAATGTTACGGGTCTTCCTGAGCCTGAACATCTGACAACGGCACATGATATTGGGATAATGACACAAGAGTTACTGAAATATAATTATGTAAACCAATATATGCTTACATGGATGGATTCAGTGTATGTAGGTAAGAAAAAAGACTCCGAACAGGTGCTGGTAAACACCAACAGGCTGATAAATAATTACGACGGTCTGATAGGAGGAAAAACAGGATACACAACAGAAGCGAAATACTGCCTTTCAGCTGCAGCAAAAAGAAATGACACAATGCTGATAGCTGTTGTGTTGGGATGCGATGATACAAAGATAAGATTTAATGAGATTACAAAGCTGTTGAATGAAGGCTTTGCAAATTATAAAAACCTTGTATTCCATAAAAAAGGTGATGTTATTACTGAGGCTCCCGTATATTGCGGCAAAAATGATACCTTTAATGTGGTAAGTAAAGAAAATATTGCATATTTCACAGAAAGTAATTGCAAGACTGAGGATTTTAATTTAGAATATATAATAGATAAAAATTTAAAAGCTCCTTTAAATGCAGATGTTTCAATAGGAAAAGCAATCATGTCAAAAAACGGTGAAATTCTTGGAGAATTTGAGCTCTTTCCTGAAAGTAACGTTGAAAAAGAAGGACTTTTCAAGTTTTATTTTGGTAACATAGTAGAAAGTATAATAAAATAAGAGGATAAAAATGTATTCCATAAGTTTAGAAATTTTCCAGGGGCCTTTTGACTTATTGTATCATCTGATTGAGAAAAAGGAAATTGACATATATGATATACCCATAGCTGAAATAACAGATCAGTATATGGAGTATCTGGATCAGATGATTCAATTCAACATGAATGTGGCAAGCGAATTTATTTTGATGGCATCAACGCTGATTGAAATTAAATCTCAAATGCTGCTGCCACTTAAGGAGAAGGAAGAAGATCCAAGGCAGGAACTGGTCAATAAGCTTTTGGAATACAAATTATTTAAAGAAGTATCCGAACAGTTAAAAAAATACGAGGATGAATGCTGTTACTATTATTCCAAGCCAAAGGAAGAAGTGGCCCTTGACTCAGACGTTAAGACAGAGCAGCTTTCATTGAATGAAATAAATATATATGAATTGTACAATGTCTTCATGTCGCTTATTAAAAATCAAAATTTAAAGATTGTCAATGAAGAAAAACTTAAGGTGTACAGAGAGAATTACAGCGTCAAGGACTGTGTTGATGAGCTTGTTAAGAAACTGAAGTCAAGGGGCCGTGTATCACTGTTTGAAACATTCAGAGAAAAAGACAAGATTACAAAGGAATATGTCATAACAACATTTTTAGCTGTATTGGAGCTCTCTAATAAGCAGGGCATGAAAATCTATCAGACAGATATATACAGCGATATAATAATAATTGCTGCGTAGGAGTAAATAATGAATTTGAAAAGTGTATTGGAAAGCCTGCTGTTTGCCTGGGGTGAGCCTTTGAACATAAGCGAAATTTCCAGAATTTTAAATATGCCTGCACATAATCTGACTGCAGTGCTGGATGAGATGGCTGAAAAGTTTGATGAAGACAAGGAAAGAGGGCTGATTATTCAAAAGTTTGGCAGCTCATATCAAATTACAACTAAAAAAGAAAATTATGAATTTATTCAAAGTCTCTTGCAGACCACAATAAATAAAAGTCTGTCCACAGCTGCAATGGAGACACTGTCAATCATAGCGTACAAGCAACCTGTTACAAGGGTTGAAATAGAACTGATACGAGGAGTGAAATGCTCAAATGTGGTTAAGGGCCTCTTAGACAAGCAGCTTATCAAGGAGGTAGGCAAGCTGGATAAACCCGGAAGACCTACACTTTATGCCACAACGGATGAATTTTTAAGGCATTTCGGCTTAAACTCAATAAATGACCTTCCTGCCTTGAATGTAAAGACTGAGGAGGAACAAAAAGTAATATAGCAAATGGGAGTATTGATTATATTATTTATCGTCGGGGGGACCATATTCATATATTTCAATGCACGAATTATATGTAAAATTAATTTGTCANNCAACGCCGGACAGATACAGCAGCTACGTGAAACTGAGAAACAAAAGATACTATCCTTACTTGAGGCATCTAAGAAAGATTGCACGCTTTTTTATGGTCAAAAACATATCCTTATATCCCGAATGTATCGGTAGCTATTCCTCTTTTGCGGTTGAATTCATGGTTGTAAACAATATTATTAAGCGGCCTCTCATAAATAAATAGTGTTATATTTATCCTTTTTCAGGGCATACTATGTGAAAACTTAAGAAAGGGGATATTATGAGCAGAGACATAGAAAGCATCATTAAGACAACCTTGGATAATATCAATAATTTAACCGAAAACGAAAAGCTCATCAGCAGCAGAATTTCCTATGACAGCACCAACTATCTCGCCATATCAAAATTGAACATGAACTTTGTAATAGGAGGCAGCGACATAGACAAAAAATTCAGAACAGTTGACTTGAAGCCTTTCGCCGGAGCGGCATATGTAAATCTTCAGCTGAATCCTCAAGTGCTCATTTATGAAGACAGAAACAGAGACGTAAGGACAATCAACATTAACAACGAAACCGTTGCAAGTGATATAACATCATCCATTCTGAACATAATGTCATTCATAAAGGAAGTAAGGGAGAAAAAGGACTGTGATTATTAAATACTCTAAAATTATTTTATTTTGTGCGGCATTGCTGTGCCTTTGTCCATTCCTTGATGTTGCGGAGGCAGCTTCCATTCCGGATGTGCCGGCACAGTCTTATATTGTTGTTGATTCTGATTCCGGCAGAATAATCGGTTCAAGAAATCCAAAAGAAAAGCTGCCAATAGCAAGCACAACAAAAATACTGACTACAATTTTGGCCATAGAAAACATAGATGATTTCGAAAGAAAAATAGAGGTTCCTGATTCATGCGTGGGAATAGAAGGCTCAAGCATCTATTTGAGAGCAAAGCAAAGAGTGTCGATTAAGGATTTGCTGTACGGTACAATGCTCAGGTCAGGAAACGATGCTGCAGAAACACTTGCCGCATACGCAGGCAGAAACAGCGATGAAGGATTTGTATTTATGATGAATGAAAAGGCGGCAGAGCTTGGAGCATATGACTCTAATTTCATGAATCCTCATGGCCTGAGTGATGAAAATCACTACTCAACAGCTTATGATTTAGCTATTATAAGCCGCCATGCAATGAAAAATAAAATGTTTAAAGAAATTTCCTCAGCAGAAAAATACATTGCCGAAAGTATGAACACAATATTTTACAATAAAAATAAGGTTGTTTACCAGTATGAATACGGGAATGGAATAAAAATCGGCTATACAAAGGCGGCCGGTAGATGCCTTGTAGCCTCTGCAGAAAAAGACGGAA
>DOON01000033.1 GCA_003514865.1 Clostridiales bacterium | reverse complement strand
ATAAATCAATTCCATCATTCGTTGACTTCGCACTTAAAATTATACTTGATTTTAATATAACTTCCACTTCATTGGATGCAGGACCTAACGTTTTATCCTTGTATACCGGCTTAACTACATAATAATATTTTGTATCTGCTTTTATATTTTTATCAGTATACGATGTTCCTTCAATATAAAAATCTGTGATAGGTGCGTCTGATTGCTTTCCAGGTGCTGTACCTCTATAAAGGTTATATCCGACTACATTTTTTGTACTAGGTGCTTTAGTCCATGTAAATTTAACCTCTTTATCACCTGTCTGTGCAGTTAAAGTGCATTTATCGTCAGCATTGCTTTCCTTGCTTTTAATAAGTTCAAAGGACTCCCATTCACCTACTTTTGTTCTGTCGGCAACTACCTCTTTTCCACCGCCGTCCTCGGCACAAACATATTTGTCATAATACGTTATAAGAGCAACTTTTTTATTATCCAATTCAACCAACTTAAATTTCTGTCTTTTTCCAACTTCCGTAGCCTCAACGTTCAGGCTTTCTTCATCATCAGAAGCACTTAAATAATATCCTTCATAGCTTTTTACCGCAACATATCCATTTGAGAGATTAACAATCTGAAATTTTTCCCAAGGTCCAATTTCAGTTCTGTCTGCTGTTAATACATCTCCTCCTCCGTTCTCAGCACAAAGATAATACCCTTCCACTGTTTTGAATGAAAACTTTTCAACCACGCTACTGCCGTATGCATAACCTGGAAAAGCCATTAATGATGATAGCAGCAGCAAAAGTACCAATACACAAGTTGTAAACCCTTTGATTTTCTTCATTTTAAACCCCCCTTTAATTTTTATGAGCATAAACTAATGTTCTGTCTCTTATATTATATAGACGATTTTTAATATGGTATTGTTCCCATAAATTAGGTGTTTTAAATATATTATTGAAATCATTTTATGGTTAAATTCGACAATTAGTAAACTTCTTGTTAAAAAGAGTCATGGTAAACGTGGGACTATTTTTATTGGTTAAATGGTGAAAAAGTTGAATTATTTGGGTACAAATAATGACCAATAAGCAGCCAGTTAATAAATGTATTTCACAAAATGGCTGCTTTCAAACGTTTGCATTATGGCATAATCTTTGCATGGGCAAGGTTATATAAAAATTTTTATGGAGGATATTATGAAAAAATCAGTATCATGGTTAATAATCGTGGCTATGATAGCATCTTTGATGACAGGATGTTCAAGCAAGACATCATCCGATTTCGAGGATGTATATTACAGCACCTTTACAGAGGCGTACAAGACGCTGAATCCATATTTTCTTACAACAACATCGGCGTACATGATGGTGGGAAACAGCATAGACGGATTGGTTGAAAATGATAAATACGGTACTATTGTGCCTTCTCTGGCTGAAAGCTGGACACACAATGATGATTTTACCGTATGGACATTTAAGCTTAGGGAAAACGTGTTTTGGGTGGACAACAAGGGAGAGAAAACCGAATATGAGGTTACGGCTGATGATTTTGTGGAAGGCATAAGATACATTGCTGAACCAAAGAACGGCGCTAAAAACTTCAGCACCATAAGCAGAATTATTGAAGGGCTGTATGATTATTACTGGAATCTTGCTGATTTTGATGACGGCGTGGATATAGGCAAAACACGTGAAGAGGCTGCAGCATCATTTGATGAAACTGTTGGAGTTAAGGCTGTAGACAAGTATACGGTTGAATACAAACTTACAACTTCAACACCATTCTTTTTGTCATATCTGATAATCGAGCTTTTCTATCCTGTTGAAAAAGCATTCCTTGATAAGGTTGGAGAAGATTACGGCACATCAATGGACAAAATGCTCTACAATGGAGGCTACTACATTTCACAGTGGGAAAGAGATAAGCTCGTCGTGCTTACAAAGAATGAAAATTACTGGGATAAAGACAATATAACAATAAAAGAACTTAACTTCCAGATGGTGGGAGATGAAATGACCGGACTTGAAATGTTCCAAAGAGGAGAACTGACAAGCTGCAAGGTTACTTCGGAGCAACTTAAGGCACTTAAAGGAAGCGAATGGGAAAAATATATAAACCTTACTGACAAGACTACTGTAACATATTGGTTCACAATGAACTTCCAATCAAAAAATCCGGAGTTCCAGAAATTCGTAAACAATGTGAATTTCAGAAAGGCTCTGCAGTATGGTATAGACAGAGTTCAGATTTCTGCTCTTTATGAGCCTAACACACCTGAGTTCTTCATTAGAAATACAATTATTCCCGAAGAGACATTGTTTGACCCTAAGGGAGTTGACTATACGGATTATCCTAATTTAAAGCCTATAAAGGAAAAAATACCATATGATCCTCAATTGGCAAAGGACTACATGAAAAAGGCAGTTGAAGAGCTGTGTAATCCTGACGGAACAATAAAAGGACTGACACCTTCAAAGGTGGATATGGGTAATATTGCTTCATTTGATTCTGATGCCAAGCTTCCGGTTGAGCTGGTTCTTGCAACTACTACAGACCCTATTGAAACTAAGAAGGCATTGTTGATAGCAGAAATGCTGAAACAAAACTTAGGCGAAGAAAATATTAAGGTTATTACAGGATACTCATCAACAAGCTTCCAGGATGAAGTTTTCTCACCTATGAACTTTGACATGGTGGATGATTCATACAGCTTTAGATTCGGAGACCCTTCGGCGAACTTAGGAAGATTGACTACAGACGGAAGCTTGAATGAAGGCGGCTATGACATACCTGAGTTTGATAA
>DOON01000130.1:4199-5020 GCA_003514865.1 Clostridiales bacterium | reverse complement strand
TTGCACTATCGCTTGTTCCGGAAGGAGTTATTCTGAACGTGTATGTCCCAGGCTGTGTGCATGCGTAGCTTGATATTCCCTTAAAAGGTACGTTGCTGAAAGCAACTGTGTCGTCGGGAAATATAACGTCCATAGCCGAAGTATCGGAAGACAGATGGATGAATCTCACACATGAAACCCCTGACCTGTTTGGAGAAATTGGTTCCTGTATGGGATATAAGCTTATATCCGGCACTTTTCCAACGGCAGCAATAGTATATACTGCCTTCTCGGGAATATAAACCATGGTGTCAACAATTGCATTGTTCTTTGTCCCGGCAGGATAAATTTTAACATTGTAGTTACCGGTAGGAACCGGCAAATAAGAGGATAATTTTTTAAAGGGAATATTTTTAATAATAATATTGTCATTGACATAAACATCTGCAGCCGGAGCATCCGGCGAGGCATGAAAAAATCTGACATTTGAATTCANNGCCAGCATACTTCCATATGGATTACCATACATTGTATTAACTCCTTTAATATTATTTAATATCAATATATGAATCATATATTAATTAGTGATATATAAGTTAGGTCGGAAATATGGAAACGCAGATGATTATTACACGACATGCAATAATCATCCTTTTAACATACAAAAAAGGATGATATAATAAGTATAAGACAGATAAATTCAGGAGAGAAAAATGAATTATAAAGAAATGTTTGTAAAGGAAAATGCGCCTTGCTATATTTACAGTAATGATAAGATTATTTCTCAATGCAGAAAATTGAAAGAAGCTCTGTCTGCATTTGATTTTTTATATTCTATAAAG
>DOON01000130.1:0-4185 GCA_003514865.1 Clostridiales bacterium | reverse complement strand
CGTGAGGTTGAACTTTCTATAAAAAGTGGAATGGCCCCGCAGGATATTTTCTTTTCTTCTCCTGGGAAGACGGCAGATGATATAGTACATTGCTTTGAAAAATGCATTATAATATCAGACAGCTTTTCCGAAATCAAAATAATTGATGATGAAGCAAAAAAACGTAATAAAATTGTGAAGATAGGTATTCGCATCAATCCGGATTTTTCTATGGATTCTGATGCCGGAACACCAAGTAAATTTGGTATTGACATGGAACAGTCAGATGAACTGGAAATACTGTTACAGAGCTGTGATAATATAGTTGTTTCAGGAATACATATCCATATAAAATCACAGGTATTAGATGTCAAGAAACTCGGTGATTATTATCATAAATGTTTTCATGCGGCTAAAAGACTGAATGAGTTCGAGAATATAAAAATTGAATTTATTAATTTCGGCAGCGGTATAGGTGCGTTATACAATATTGAAAAAGAAGTACCGGTTAATTTAGATGAGCTGTCAGATATGGTGAATTCCATTGTTTCAGAAAATGCTGAAGCAATGAGAGCAAAACTCTATATTGAAACAGGCCGGTTTGTTGTTTGTAATGCAGGAACATATTACACAGAAATTGCAGACATAAAGCAATCACGGGGAAAGAAGTATTTAATTGTAAAAAACGGAATGAATGGCTTTATGCGCCCTGCAATTGCAAGTCTTTTGCAAAAAGCAGCAGGGGACAGCGAATTTCCAGGACAAGAACCTCTATTCACATCTTACGATGCATTTGAATTAAAGGTAATGAACAATTCGCCACAAAAAGAGAAAGTTACTGTTGTCGGCAATCTATGTACGGCGCTTGATGTTATAAAAGAAGACGTTGAATTGAATAAGGCGGCTATTGGAGATATAATTTCTGTCAGCAACGCAGGAAGCTACGCATATTCTCTATCTCCACTTATTTTTTCAAGCCATCCGCTGCCGTCGCAATTTCTGCTGTGTGAGGATGGAGAGATGAAAAAGGAAATTGCAGCAGATTAAAAAGAATATCTTGCAATGATTATAGTCTATAATTGCAAGGCATTTTAGGCGTGTCAAACATATTTAGGAGTAAGTTGTAAATCCGCAATATTTTTGCTATGATAAAACTATCGATTATTTGTTCGCAAAATAATACCTTAACAGTGTCTCGGAGGATTATATGAAAATAGAGAGCGTAAATATTTATGATTTGGAAGAATGCGTGAAAGCGAGCAAGTATCCAATGGCTGTTGATACAGGCAAATGTACAACAGAGATAACCAAGACAACCATAAGTTATAAAAGAAATTGTAAAATTTGATATACTTAAATAGTTAACTTAATAAAAGTTAAAGCATCCTTTATTAAGATAGTAATAAAGTGTGTTTTTTTTGAGGATTTTTAGGACTAAAGGAGAAAGCTTAATATGAATTCTATAGATGTAAAGGGAATTAAAACAAATCTAACCCGATTTATGATGTCTTACAAATTTGCATTGAATGAGATGAATACAAAGATTAATATTTTAATGCAGGAATTTCAGTATTTTCATGATTACAACCCTATTGAGCATGTTAAATCACGCCTTAAGACACCTGAAAACATTCTGAAAAAGGTTCAAAGAAAAGGGGTTGAATTATCGTTAACTTCAATAAAAAAAAATATTCGCGATATTGCAGGTATTCGAATTACCTGCTCTTTTATATCAGATATTTATAAGGTAAGTGAAATGCTGCAAGGCCAGAAAGATATAACGGTAATCGAATGCAAGGACTATATAAAGAATCCCAAGCCAAATGGTTACAAGAGCTTACATTTAATTATACAAATTCCTATTTTTATGTCTGACAGAGTGGAAGATGTCTATGTTGAAGTTCAGATCAGAACAATTGCTATGGACTTTTGGGCAAGCTTAGAGCATAAAATTTACTACAAATATGACAAAGAAGTTCCTTCAAACTTAATCGACGAGCTGAAAGAAGCAGCTGATTCAGTATCGCAGCTAGACGATAAAATGGAGAGCATTCACAGAAAGGTCAGTCAATATAAAGAGAAGACCGAGCATGATGACGGTTTGTTGGATCTCTTGATTAATAATGAAAGATTCAGTATCCCCCAGGATTTTCTGACACAGTACCTTAATTTAAGTGAATAGATTGTATAGAATGAAGGCTTATGCTAATATTATTTAAATAAGTATGGAGGTGGGAAATGAAAAATATATATTCTGTTGGAAAAAGAAATTGGAAGAAGATTACCGGTATTCTTCTTTTCATTACTCTTTTTTT
Source organism: Clostridiales bacterium (assembly GCA_003514865.1). The sequence continues at coordinate 1,891 of DOON01000130.1, read as the reverse complement.
CTCAATAATCTTTATAATAATAAAAATGATCAATGCCCCTTCTATTATAAGCGAAGATGGATATACAAAGGTAAGAAGTGATTATGTACTTATGCTGCTGCAGTGTATATTAGGTATTATTGTTATGTTTATTCCATCAGTGGTAGAACGTAAATTGTATATAGACATTCCGAACAAAATGGAAGTTGTATATTTTATCTTTCTTTATTGTGCTATATATCTCGGAGAGGTTAGAAATTTCTATTATTTAATACCATATTGGGATTTAATACTGCATGCATTCAGCGGTGCGATGCTGGGGGCATTAGGATTTAGTCTTGTCAGCTACTTCAATGACATGGAGGTGCTGGAAACTCATTTAAGTCCTTTTTTTGTAGCACTATTTGCTTTCTGCTTTGCTTTGGCGTCCGGAGCAGTATGGGAGATATATGAATTTTTAGCTGACAGTCTGCTTGGTACCAATATGCAAAAATTTATATTGGCTGATGGAACCGTCCTGGTAGGTCAGGCAGCTTTAAGGGATACAATGACTGATTTAATAGTAGATGCATTAAGCTCTTTGACGGTAACTGTTGTCGGATATTATTATACCGTTAACAGCCCGAACAAGCGCAGTTCTTGAGCAAGTATTTACTGATAACTGATTTGTAATGTAAATAGGTATTGACATATTTTATAGAATTTTGTAATATTCATAGGGTAAGTGAAGTCGTAATAACAGGGATAAATTTATGGGGAAAAATATGACGCCTATTCAGGCTATAAGAAAAAAATGCCTTGAATGCAGTAACGGGCAATATAATGAAATAAGAGCATGCATGATTGATACATGTCCGCTGTATTCTTTCAGAGTGGGTGAAAACTATTCTAAGAAGGAAGAGTGTACATCGGAGCAAATAAGTATAGAAAGCATGGGGCATGAATAACAAGAGTTCTCGCAAGGGAACTTTTTTAATTACAATAGTTACTATGTACAAAGCATGGGGCTGTATTATATAATAAGAGGTATGATTATATTAAGAAGGGTATGTTATGAAAAGAATTAAAGATGTTTTCAGCGATTATAACGCCGGCGACAGCATATGTGAGGCGCTGGTGGAGGGAGTGGTTCTGAGCAAGAAAACCAAGACTATTGAGTTGAAGATAATATCTGATAAGTATATTGATGAAGAAGAGACTTCTCGTCTGAATGATTTCATGATAAAGAGATTCATGCTGGATGATTCTAAAATAATTGTCAGCTACAGAGGAGATGCCGCCGTAAAGCCGGTTGGAGAGGAGCTTAAAAATATATCCATCATGCTAGCGGAAAAGTATCCTGCATTAAAATCTGTTATGAAGTACAGCGAATATCACATAAATGAAAATGAAAAAAATATAAGCTTTGTGTTCAGAGCGGCCGTTTCGGATATGCTGGTGGCCAAGGGCTATGATAAGTTGATAAGAGATACGGTGAAAAGTGTATGCTGCGAGGATTACAATATATATTTTTCTGACCATGAGGATTGCGAGGATTTTACATTACAGCATGAAGATGTGCTTGTAAGAGAAATTGAAAATATTCAGAATGAGGCAAGAACGGCTCCTAAGCAGGCAGCCACCAAGGTGCGCAGAGAGGCTGCCTTTACAAAGAAGGAAACTAAGCCGGAAACCGGCAAGACGCCCAAAGCAAAAAGTGCTGATCTTATATTGGGCAGGACTTCAGCAATAAAAGACAGGGTTATAAAAATTACGGATATTACCCAAGATGAGGGACGAATTGCAATAGAAGGCGAAATATCCAATATTGAGCCCAGAGAACTTAAAAGTGGTAAAACAATGATTTCGTTTGATTTATATGACGGAAGCAGTTCAATGTCATGTAAATGCTTCTGTGACCCAGGTGAAAATG
>DOON01000146.1:1532-2674 GCA_003514865.1 Clostridiales bacterium | reverse complement strand
TAACTTTTAGGGGTCGGTTCACCTTTATGAATGGCTGTTTTATCAATACAGAAATGGTTATAGCTATTAACGAGGACAAAGATAAAAAAGTAAATTTAGTACCAGCGGCTTATTTTAAAAAGGGTAGATTTTATAACACGAACTTAATTAATACTGCCGGCAAAAATGTTGCATTAACAACCTCTAACAGTACAGAAAAATACTGGGAAGACTCAGGGTTTCCGGAATTTAACGATTATGCCGATTCAAGACCAACCGGAATTGGAGTAATGGCAAGTGGATTTGTATCAGATGAAGCAAGTGCAACTACAGATAAAGCTACTGCGCCAATAGTTTAACAAAAAACAGCCTCTATTTTATATAATAGGGGCCGTTTTTCATGATTAGAGATTTAAAGTCTTATGAATAAGTTATTGGGTATCTATTGAATCAAGATATTCTTTGATATAAAGCTCGTTAGTGCAGATAGCCTTTAAAACTAAGGGTAACTGATCTACAATTTCTTGCTTTTTTATTAGAAGAGAATAGTAATATTTATTATCGGGAAAATCGCTTACATCTCTTTGAAATTGAATAACAGCCTGTTTCTCTGTAGAGTCAATAGCTACTAAATAATCTAATAAAGTTATATATGGGAGATTGTAATTCCCAACGGAATATCTCTCCATTATATCTCTGCATTCTATGTATTCCTCTTCATTATATTCAATTATTCCAAGTCCGGAACTTTCATATATATTTAAAATTTTATCATCATTAAACACGTGAACATTCAAATGATTTAAAGAATTCTGTAATTCTTTAATATTTATATAAGTTTCATTATTGATTTGAGTAGCATGCAAGTTCATTCTTTTTCCATTGATTATCATCTGGTAATCAATATTTGGGAAATTTTCATCTATATCGTTTTTATTTTTAATTAATTTAGTATCCAATTCAACATCATATTTATGATAATCTGTCTTCTGAAATTTTAAAACGTCAATTGGCTCATTATCATTATCCTTAAAATTTTCCTCTACACTAAAAATAACTTCTGGCTTTTTATCTTCAATAATTGAATTATTGTCAACAAAGTTTAATTTATTATATTTGAATACGTTTAATCGATTTAAAATAGTTACTAAGAATAAGCAGCT
>DOON01000146.1:0-1483 GCA_003514865.1 Clostridiales bacterium | reverse complement strand
AATAGGTAAGTACTCGTGGCATTACACCATTAGGAAATAGATGTTATGTTAAAAATGCTATTATACAGCATACAATAGCCGAAATATCTTTTGATAATCGGATAATAAACATAAAAAAAGATGTATGCAAATGAGATACGCGATATGTCCTGAATCCGGACTTGACAAAAACGACATTATTTGATATTATATCGGAGTTATCGTATCGTTTGCATAATTTTTGTCAGCTTGATTTTTAAATTGCGGACAAGCGGTAGCTTACTAAAATAACGAAAAGGAATAGATAATACACTTAGGATTATATAGGATATAGTCGTGAAAATAATGAGGAAAACGCTTTTAATTGCAGGAATATCATCTGCCCTGCTGTTTGTACCGCNNTGAGGCAGTTACAGTGGAAATTCAGACTGAAGCTGTACAAGACTCGCATGCAGAGGCTGCGGAGAAAGAGATTAGAAAGGGTATTGTCACAGTTGATATTTTGAACGTAAGAAGCGGACCCTCAACTGAAAATGAAAAATTGGGCAAGCTTTCGCTTGGGACATCAATAGAAATATTGTCCGAGTCCGAAGGATGGTATGAAATAAATTTTGAATCTGTCAAAGCATATGTCAGTTCAGAATATGTAATTGAAATAAAATATAATGCCGATTCTGCAGAAACTCAATTATCGGGTGACAGCATAGTAGAGTATGCAAAACAGTATCTAGGAACACCATATGCATACGGAGGAAATACTCCCAGCGGCTTTGACTGCTCAGGCTTTGTACAGTATGTTATGTCTAATTTCGGAGTAACCATGCCAAGGTCATCAACAGAGCAGTATTCCATTGGTGTAAGGGTTGATAAGTCTCAGCTTTTGCCTGGAGACCTGGTATATTTTAAATATTCAGCAAGCTCTTCCAGATTGAGTCATGTTGGGATTTATACAGGCAACGGCAATTTTATTCATTCCCCAGTGCCTGGACAAACTGTGAGAATTGATACGCTTTCTTCAGGATATTTTTCAAATTATTATTATGGTGCAACGAGAGTAATGCGGTGATGATGACGGGCGGTTAAGATATCTTAACCGNNACCTGTATATTTTGCGGGAAAATAAAAACAATATGCGAATGAACATTAAGGAGATATAATGAGTACAAGCAGGAAAATATTTCAGGAGGATTCCTATTTATGCAGCAGTGAAGCAACGGTTGCAAGCTGTATGAAAAAGGATGATTACTATGAAGTGATACTTGATAAAACTATCTTTTATCCGCACATGTCGGGAGGACAGCCGAAGGATGAGGGAACAATAAACGGCATAGGGGTATTTGACGTAAGAGAAGAAGGCGATGAAATAATACATCTTCTCAGGGAGTCTGTTGAAGGAGAGGTATCTCTATGCATTAATTTTGATGTGCGCTTTGATTATATGCAGCAGCATACGGGACAGCATGTTCTTTCATGTGCATTTGATGAGCTTTTCAATGGAAAAACA
>DOON01000240.1:2746-3021 GCA_003514865.1 Clostridiales bacterium | reverse complement strand
TTTAATCACCTTTATTATTTCATCCATGGGTTTTTCCTTCTTTACTTTTCTTTCTTTATGTTATATAACTATTAGTAACAAATGTTACATACTTTATTCTTCAATTTTAATATAATGCAATCATTAAGTAAAGATAATTGTGAGGTAAATATGAAAAGAAAAATCGTTAAAATACATGAAGAAAAATGCAACGGATGCGGATTATGTGTAAACGCATGTCATGAAGGCGCACTGGAGCTTGTGAACGGAAAAGCAGTGCTTCTTTCAGACATATA
>DOON01000240.1:0-2684 GCA_003514865.1 Clostridiales bacterium | reverse complement strand
AATATACTGTGACGGCCTTGGCGATTGTCTGCCTCAGTGCCCTGTTGATGCAATAGAAATCATAGAAAGGGAAGCCGAAGAATTTGATAAGGAATTGGTTGAAAAAAGGATGCAGGAAAGAAAACAGAAGGAAGATAAGGAAGAAATGCCATGCGGATGTCCTGGACACCATGCAAAGCTTATAAATCACAAGGCTCCCTTAAGTGTTAAAAGCGTTCAGAAAAATGAAGAAAATGTTCAAATCAGCAGCCAGCTCAGGCAGTGGCCTGTTCAGATAAAGCTTGTTTCACCTATGGCCCCTTATTTCGACGGTGCCGATATATTAGTTGCTGCAGACTGCACAGCATATGCCTATGCAAACATACATCAGGATTTCATGAAGGGCAAGGTAACCATAATAGGTTGCCCGAAGCTGGATGACATGGATTATTCCGAAAAGCTTACAGCTATATTGGAAAACAACGATGTAAAAAGCATCACCGTGCTGAGAATGGAAGTTCCATGCTGCTCAGGAATTGTAAATGCGGTTAAAAACGCAATAATATCCTCAGGAAAGCTTGTACCTTGGGGATTTAAGGTTGTTGCAACAGACGGAACACTTTTAGATTAAATATCGCACGCACACAGTCACCAAAGTATCAGCTCCTTNNTAGGGCATACAAAAAGCTGCACGCGGGAACTTCCCGCTGCAGCTTTAATTTTTTATCTGTCATTAGTATCATCGCCGTTTCCGCTGACAGGAATTAATTCCCCTCCTATCTGCGAAGGCGGCTTCAGCATCACTTTGAAAAAATCCTTCACTCTTGCTGCCATTTCCCTGATATCTCTTATTTCCTGCCCGGCATAGGTCTGGACATCAGCTGAGACACCAACTGCTTCAACCCCAAGTCTTTTCGCAATATACAGCGCTCTGTGAAGATGATATTTTTGTGTAACAATGACTACCTTTTCAACATCAAATATTTCCTTTGCTCTATATACACTGTCATAAGTGGATATTCCCGCATGGTCCATAAATATGTCTTCCGAAGGAACCCCCATCTCAATGGCGCATCTTTTCATTATGTTGACCTCATCATACCATTTCGTAGTATGGTCGCCGCTCATGATAATCCTGTCTGAAGCTCCTGAATTGTACAGTTCAACGCCGGTTGTTATTCTGTCTCTCAGCATGGGGCTCGGAGATCCGTCGCTTCNNGCATTCAGGGCCTCTTCCATTGAAACAATCCTGCCTGAGGTTGATATAACAACATATCGATCTATAGCTATAAATAGGGAAAGCCCGATGATTATAATTAAAGTAAGTATTGAAAATAAGCGCTTTACAGCTTTTAATAGCTTCTTCATGTATTTCTCCGTCATAAAATATGAAACTATTATACAACATTTAAGCTGAGTTGCAAAGCCTTCATTACTCAAAGTTTCATGCTATGGGGTAACAACATATATATAGTGACGCCATACCTTTATCCACTGGTCAAGCCTATAATACTTGCGAACCTCTGTGTTTGAATTTGCAGCAGGGTCGTTCACAACCACATATTCAATTCCGTCAATAACATCAAATCCCACAACAACCATTAAATGTCCACCTGAGAATGAGGAAATCGCCCCGTCTAAATCTTCCTTGTTATTCATACACACTGAAGCCACCACAGGTATTCCCTTTGTGATGTAATTTTTTACAGGATTTATGGATTTGCATTTCTTAGTATATGCCCTCATTCCCATTTCTCCCGCAAAAGCAGCATTTTGAGGCCAGTTGCCATATGCTTCGTTGCCCGTGTCAAATGTCCCTCTTGTAACCTGGTCCAGCTCCACATTCTTCCCGTGNNGTTGGGCTGCATATTACATGAGCATCCTTGTGTCCGCTTGCCAGCTGAGAAATCAAAGGAACATTTGCAAGTGTCCTGAGATATTCTCCTTCCACAGGCTCATCATCTCCGGCATCAGTTGAAAATGCTATTAACTTCAGCTTAGGATTCTTCCCTCGCAGAACAACCTTAATCTGCACCGCATCTCCGAATTTATCATCAAGAACAAAAATCCTGTCATCCGTTGCCCTGATAATTTCATCCTTGTAATAGTTTTTAACACCTATGTTGTTGCCGTCTGTGGACCACAGACCATAGCTTACATATGGTGTCCAATTATCTTCAACTCTCAGCCTTATAAAAAACTCCACCGAGCTGTCCTTATCAGTCCTTGAATTCCATGAAGGAGTTATTTCTTTGAATCTCTCGGTTTCAACAACAGGAGTCTCCAAAAATCCTTCTCCGTTATTTTCTGAAAGCTCAGCAAATTCACCTTTAACCGTTAAGTTATTTAATTGATTGGCTTCAAGGCCGCCATTCTCACAAATCCAATCCATATTCATCCTCCCGTCACCTGATTTATTTCGATTTATATTCCTTCAATTCTCTCTCGTTTGCGAGTACGAAATGTCCCGGTTCAGCTTCCACCCATTCAGGCGGATTTTTATCATAATCATAGTGATACTTACCGGGGTCATATACTTCTATTTTTTTATTTCTCTCCACTCTGGGGTTCGGAGTAGGTATGGCTGACAGCAGTGATTTCGTATATGGATACATAGGATTTGCAAACAATATCTCAGTCTCAGCCAGCTCCACTATCTTACCCTTGTGAATAACCGCGATTCTGTCTGAAATGAATCTTACAAC
>DOON01000306.1:427-3400 GCA_003514865.1 Clostridiales bacterium | reverse complement strand
CTGGAAGTTTCACATTCAGATGGAGCAGGGCGTTGGGTAAGGATTATCTGCAATAGGGACAAAGGTTCCATATTAGGAGTTGTGACTGACATCACGGCAGATGTGATGGAAAAGAAAAAAATTGAATATGAAAGAGATTATGACGTATTGACGAATCTTTTGAATCGTCGAGCTTTTGAGGAAAAGCTGCGTCAACTTAAGGAAAGAACAAGGAATTTAAAGATAGCCTCCATGTTAGTGTGGGATTTGGATAATTTGAAATATGTAAATGATACCTATGGACACAGTACAGGAGATGCATACTTGGTTGCCTTTGCAAACTGCTTAAAGAAGTTTGATAAAGACAATGTGGTATCTGCCAGACGATCCGGAGATGAGTTTGTTACTTTTATTTACGGATATGACAGAGCAGAACAGATAGAAGAACTCATAGAAGAAATATGGAGTCTTGTTCAGAAAACATATATTGTGCTGCACGATCAGCGAAGATATAGAATACGCATTTCTATAGGAAGGGCATGGTATCCTAAGGATAGCATTGATTTTGACACCTTATTTCAATATGCTGATTTTGCTATGTACATAGTAAAGCATAGCAGAAAAGGAACAATGGAGGATTTTGACCAGGCTGTTTATCAAGAAAACAGAATTATACTTCAGGGACAGGAAGCTTTTCATAACTTGTTGGAGCAAAAAATGGTGGATTATATGCTGCAGCCTATAGTATGGGCTAAGGACGGAAGCATTTATGGCTATGAAATGCTTATGCGTTCCAAGCTTGAAATATTTAAAAGTCCAATGGATATTTTAAGAATTGCTCAATCACAATCAAAGCTATATGATATTGAGGTTCTTACATTGTTTGAAGCTATGGGGACATTTGTTTCAAAAGTAAAGGAAGGGGCTTGTGATAAAGACAGCAAGGTGTTTATTAATTCTATTGCAAATCAGATAATGAGTAAGGAAAGCATCGAGCTGTTTTGCAATACCTATAGTGAGTATCTTTCTAATTTTGTCTGTGAAATGACTGAAAAAGAGGAAGAAGACGAATCTATGACTAATGATAAGCTGAAATTGATTAAAAGCTGGGGAGGCTTGGTTGCGCTTGATGATTATGGATATGGATACAACAGTGAATCTACCCTGCTTCGAATTTCACCAAATATCGTAAAAATTGACATGAGCATTGTCAGAGGAATTGACAAGGATGATAAGCGGAGAAGACTTGTAGCAAATTTGGTTCTTTATACAAGGGAGCGGGATATACTTCTTTTAGCAGAGGGAATTGAAACAAGAGAAGAGCTTAAAACCATAGTCTCTCTGGGAGTACAGCTTCTTCAAGGATACTATATTGCAAAGCCTTCCTATGAAGCTAATCCGCCGACTCAGGAAGTGAAGGACGAATTGCTTTATGGAATATATTCTGAATGAAGAATCCGTGTTGGTGGTGAGACTAGCCCTTTAAGCTTGTAAAAGCGAAGCTCTAATGACAACAATTTTTATAAGTCATAAATTTTTTATGGAAATTATATGAATTTATTGTATAATAGAATGATTGAAAATTTAGCGGGAGGGAAAAATGGAAAAAGAAAGAATTGTAATAGCGCTTGGAGGAAATGCCCTTCAGGCTGACGCCAGTGACTGCTCTGCATCATCACAGCTTCAGGTGTCAAGGGATACAGCAAAGTCGCTGGTGGATTTGATTGAGGAGGGTCATGAGGTAATAATTGCCCATGGCAACGGTCCACAGGTGGGCAGGATTGTTTCTGTATATGAAAAAGTGGGAGAACCGATGCCATTTCCCGAATGCGGAGCCATGAGTCAGGGATATATTGGATATCATCTGCAGCAATCTATAAAGATTGAAATGGAAAGAAGGGGAATAAATAAATCAGTTGCGTCTGTAGTTACTCAGGTTGTGGTGGATAAGAACGATAAAAGCTTCAACAACCCTACGAAACCAATAGGTGCCTTCTATTCACAGGAAGTAGCTGAGATGATGAAAAAGGAAATGGGCTTCACAATGATGGAAGATGCCGGGAGAGGCTGGAGAAGAGTTGTTCCGTCACCTGAGCCTGTGGATGTGGTTGAGGCTCCGCTGGTTAAAACACTTGTACAGGCAGGCCATGTTGTTATAACCGTTGGAGGCGGAGGTATACCGGTAATAAGGAACGAAAGAGGACTTGAGGGTGTTGCCGCAGTTATAGACAAGGATTTCGCAGCGGAAAAGATAGCTGAAATAATGGATGCGGATTATCTGATAATATTAACCGCGGTAGAAAAGGTATCGATAAATTTCAACAAGCCGAACCAGCAGGATTTGTCTGAAATAAGCGTTGAGGATGTGTACAAATATATTGAGGAAGGTCATTTTGCACCGGGCTCCATGCTTCCAAAGATTAAGGCAGCGTTGAAATTTGTGGAATCAAAGCCGGGGAAAAAGGTGCTTATCACTTCTCTGGAAAAAGTAAAAGAAGGAATTATGGGAANNGCACAGTAATAGTTAATTAAAATTGATTTTTATCCGTAGGTATGTTACAGTTAAAATGACATAAAATAAGAAGTAAATTCATGTCATTTCATAGGTAAAGATGGTGGGAAATGGAACATATCTCAATTGATGAAATAAAGGATAAGCTGGATTTTTTTCATAGAATGTATGACTCAGTACGTCTGGTGGACCCTGTCAACAAGAAGGTAATAGATTACAGGGATTCGTCCTTGGTGGATGCAAGGGCAATTTGCTATAATTACTGGGGCAGCGGGAAAATCTGCGACAACTGTATATCGGTAAGGGCGTATAACGAAGGCAGGAGCTTTTTTAAGCTTGAAAAGGCAGAGGAAACCGTCATGCTTGTAACAGCGGTTACCATTGACAATGCCCCTAGGCCTGTTGTTTTGGAGTTGATGAAAAATACCACAGACAGCATGCTTGTGGGAGAAGGAAATTACAACGACGGTAAAATGCTGAAC
>DOON01000306.1:0-385 GCA_003514865.1 Clostridiales bacterium | reverse complement strand
TGTACAGGAGATTAATGATATAATAGTAAGAGATTCTATGACATTGCTTTACAACCGCCGCTTTGTGGACGAACGACTTCCTATAGATGTTGTAAATGCTTCTTTGAAAAATCAGCCTTTGTCAGTGTGCTTCATAGATATGGACAACTTTAAAGCCTTGAATGATCTTTACGGTCATGATATGGGAGACTGGGCAATAAAATCTACAGCCGAGGTCATAACAAAGCACATACGTTCTGAGCGTGACTGGGCGGCAAGATATGGGGGAGACGAGTTTCTTCTATGCCTGAATAATGCAGATGAAAAGCAGGCATATGCAATATTAAAACGCATACAGGACAGCATTGAAAAAATACCTTCAAAACTGCAGTTGGAAAATTCGCAA
>DOON01000239.1 GCA_003514865.1 Clostridiales bacterium | reverse complement strand
TGTATCTTTCATAAACATCATATACAAAAATACTATCCTTTTCTGAAAATACATTATCACCTGAGCCTGTGATTTCACCCATCACATTGTCAATGTAATTATCATCCGCTCCTGAATTATTCAACAAAACCGTATTGCTTTTCACGTCAAAAATAATCATTTCCTTTCTTCCTGATTCGTAATAATAAGATATTGTGTCCTCTCGGGCCTTTATGCTTTCCGTTTTAAAGTCTTCATGAAATTTTTCCATGAAAATCATTATTTCCTTAAGATCATATGTATAATTCTTTGTTTCGTTTGCCAGCAGCAGGTTATAGCCGTTTATATACGATACGGCAGTCATAACTGAAATAGAAATTATAATGAGAACCATAAAAGGTATCAGAATTCTATTTTCTATGTCAAGCCTCATCCGTACCCCTCCTTTTCATATGCAAAACAGCACTGACTGAAAAAAAGGTTATTGCCGAGGTAATTACACCGGGAAATGACGGATGTATCATGTCTTTCCCTCCTCTGAGCATCATGGCGCAAAAAACAAGCATGCCTGCGGCAAACGACGCCACTGCAGCTTCCTTTGTCGACTGCTTCCAGAACAACCCTCCATACAGTGGAATAAGAAATGTTGAAGAAAAAAATCCCCATATGTATCCTCCGTATATCAAAAGGCTGTCCGGAGGTTTCACNNCGCCGCTGTTCCCACCGCGAAAATAAACGCCCTGTTTAAATTTAGAAACCTGTCATCATCTATGCTGTTGTTTATAAGGTTTTTATATATGTCATATGTAAATCCACTGGACGCTATAAGCAGCTGGGAATCTGCCGAAGAAATAGAAGCAGCAATAATTCCTATAAATATGAATCCGCTTAACGGTGAATAAAGAACATTATTAATCAGGTACGGAAACACTTCATCCACAGAGCGTATACTATCGATTGAAGGGATAACAGTCCTTCCTCCCATGCCGATTATAACAAGGCCTGTGTACAGTAATAAAAGTGCAATTAAAGAATAAAAAATCATTTTTTTAGAAGTAATATCATCTTTTGCGGCAGCTATTCTTATTGCATATTGAGGTGTTGAGGACAATCCCAGACCCCATCCGAAAAAAGAGGTGAATAAAAGCAGAGGGGGCATTTGTCCCTTAGCCGATAAATGAACCATCCCTCCCGCTTCCGTGACATGCAAAAATCCCGGAAACGGACGAGTATTGATCATCATGGAATTTTTGTAGATTGAATAAATCCCTCCTGCTTCCTTCAACACTACAAAGGCCGCTAGAGCCACTCCTAAAACCACAAGCATAAAGTTAAGCCTGTGGCTCTTGGATACCGAATACAAGCCTCCAAAGGTTGTGTATATGATGAACAGATAAATAAGCACTATGGCAAATATGTAATTAATGTCCAGAAGCTCAGACATTACAATACCAAAACCTCTGATCTGTATAACTATATAAAGCGTATATATCACTGATACTGCTCCTCCACCCAAGGCCTGCAAAAACCTGCTGTCATATCTGTAATAGAAAAATTCGGGGAGTGTCATGATATCGTATTCCCTTATCTTACCTGACATCATCATAAGAAGAACGGCGCCTAAAAGCCATGGAACAATTGAATATAACACCGTGCTTATTCCGTATGCATACACGGTTCCTGTCACACCCTGCATTGAAGCCGCACTGAACCAGGTTGCGCAGAAAGAAAAAATGCTGGAAGCCAGTCCCAAAGAGTTTCCTGCTACAAAGTAATCCCTTGCATTATTTGTGACCTTAAATCCGCTTTTCCCGAAAAACAACAGAAGTAATGTATATATTGCAAAATACAAAAGGTATATAATACTCTTATTCATCTTCTCTCCTCTTTAGTCCATAAGACAGATATATAAATAATACTATTAATAGAAAACGATTGTCAATCACAAAAAAGGGGCGAAGCAGCTCGCCCATACATACTAACGATTATTGTATCTAATATTTCTGAATCCCTGACCTGTTAAAATATCTCTTCGATGAGGTGGAATCTCGATGATGGTTTCAGGAACCACTGAGGTATCAGATGGAGTCTCAATCATACTTATGTCAAATCTTTCTGTTACTCCCGGGAAAACTCTTACGTTGTTCACCTTAACCGGACAAAATCTTTCAGATTCTATTGCTATGTCATACGTTGTAAAATAATACTCCGGACCTCTGACTAAGGTACCAACAGGATGAGATACCGGAAGCGAAAGCGTTATTGGATATGATTGCGTCACTATGCTGTCAACAGGTGCATCTTTTTCTTCACTTTTCACATAAATCGTTACCACCGCCCCCGGCACAATGAACTGTCCTCGCTCCGTGAATGTGAGAAGCACTATAAATCCAACATCTTTGTTAACAGGAACCTCCCTGTTCATAAATACTCCATTGTTTAAGTCATACCTGTTATTATCGTACATACCGATTCTGTTGTTATATCTTCTAATATCATTAAAATTCATTTATAATCTCTCCTTAACAATATACTGATATAAATTCATAAAAATTTATAATATCCTGTTATATATTGTATGATAAAAAATGAATTTGTTTAACAAAATTATGCAATAACAAAATACGTTAAAAAAATTGCACATACTAAAAGGCAAACCAAGGATAATTTGCCCAAGGTTTGCCCAAAAGTCAGTTTTCTTATTTGTCCAGGTTGTATTTTTTCTTAAATCTGTCAACTCTTCC
>DOON01000231.1:543-3053 GCA_003514865.1 Clostridiales bacterium | reverse complement strand
GGCAAATATGGCTTCTCTGTTAAGGAGCTGCTTAGAGTCGAATATTTTCTTCAGATTTCGCATTTCATCCAATTCATCTTTGCTGTACATTTTCTGAAGAAACGGAACCTTTAATTTACCCACACCGTGCTCCGCAGAAACTGCGCCGCCCATTGCCGCTATTTTTTCAGCCCATACCAAGAACAAATCCTTGCCTCTTTTGTACTCGTCCATATTGCGTGGAATAATGTTCACATGGAGGTGGTTATTTCCCACATGCCCGAATATGACCGCATGTAAGTTGTTTCGTTCAATATCCTCGTTGTACATTTTCATTACTTCCTTGAGCCTTTCATCAGGAACAGACATATCTGTACCTAACTTTGTTATCCTGCTGTCTGTTTTTTTAGCCTCATCTATTTGCATATTTACGCATTCCGGGCATGCGTGCCTGAAGCTGTGGAGCTTTTCAAGACCTGCTGCATTGTTGGCAACCCATGTATCCTCCTCGTTACATCCAAGCATGGCTATAACATCTCCAAGTTCCTCTATGCCCTCCCATATTTCATCATCGGAATCACCTTCGATTTCAATGAATATGGCGGTGTGATACCCCTGTTGTATCTCCTGCACCGATGAAAATGCGGGATTTGTTTTCTGCTGAAGTTTAAGCATTTCCAGCGCCTCATGACTGAAAAACTCAATAGCCGACGGCCTTAATCTAATAGGCTCACTTATGCCGGAAATTCTTTCTCCCCTAAGCGCCCTCACCAGGTCCAGTGCCTTGTCCTCATCGGGCATAAAAATTGTCACACCCCAATCCGACTGTTGTGCCCTGTTTAACTCTATCTCAATTTCGCTTATAATTCCCAATGTTCCGTCAGAACCTATAAACAAATCAATCATATCCATATCCGGCTTGTTATAATATCCGGATGTATTTTTACTCACTGCAGGCATTCTATATTTCGGAAGCTCTCCGGAAAATATCTTCCCACTTTCCGTCACAAGCCCAAATATTCCATTTGCTGCAATTGATTGTCCCCTTTTAAGGCTTAACACATCTCCGTCTGCCAATACAACCCTTATGGATTCAATATGCTCCCTTGCAGAGCCATATCTGAAGCTCTTTGCACCTGATGCATTGCATGCCGCAATACCACCGATGGATGCGGATGCTTCAGTTGGGTCGGTGGAGTAAAACCATTCGTTTTTATCCATATGCTCAAGTACCTTTATGGATTCCTCATCCCATCCCTCTGTTATGAAGGACTTATTCATAAGATACTTCCTTATTTCCGTAAGGAGGACACCCGGCTGAACCTTAAGAAAAAATCTGTCCTGCTCACCATCATATCTGGCTCCCGTTACCTTGTTCATCCTGCTCAGGTTTATAATGTGACCTCCAAAGGGCACTGCGGAAGCTGCAAGTCCAGTCCTTGCTCCCTGTGTTGTAACAGATATATTTTTAAGATTGCACTCCCTCACCGATACCGCAATTTCTTCCTCTGACTTAGGGAATATTATGCTTTCTGCCGTTCCGACCTGACGGGACTCGTCTCTTAAATATTCGCCATAAATTTCTGCAAAGCCGTTTCCCATTTTTGCCTCCTCTATAGTTATAAAAAATTTATAATAATTATTACAATAATTTATCACATATGTGTCATCAAAGCAAATGAAAATTCTCCTTTATTTTACCACTGTAGTTATAAAAAAAGAGGAAAATAAAATAATATTATTCTCCTCTTGAAATCTTTATATCTTATTATATACCTGCAAGCTCTTTCATGCAGTCAATTACATAGTCGATGTCTTCTTTTGATACTCCTATGTGGGAAACAAATCTGTATTCTCCTGCTTCAGCACCATTTATTTTTATGTTCTTTCCATAGAGGCTTTCAATCAGAGTTTTTTCAGGAATTACATCCTCTCCCATTTTAAAGAATACCATGTCGATATCCAGCCTGTCTTTTATAACTTCAACTCCTGGGATTTCTGACAGCCTTTCTGCCATATATCTTGCATTTTCGTGGTCTTCACCCAGTCTTTCAGTCATTTTTTCAAGTGCTATAATTCCTNNCTACCTGTCTCATTCCGCCGCCCATGAGCTTTCTGTATTTTCTTGCTCTGTCTATGAATGCCTTGCTTCCTGCCACCATTGAGCCTGCCGGAGCAGCAAGTCCCTTTGACAGACAAAACATAAGAGTGTCGCAGCACGCCGCAACTTCTTTTACGTCAACACCCAATGAAACTGCCGCATTGAAAATTCTTGCTCCGTCCATATGAACAGGTATGCTGTGTTTTTCTCCAATTTCCTTTATTTCCTTCAGTGCGCTAAGCGGCACCACTGCTCCGCAGCCATGCGCTTCTTCAACACATATCAATCCTGTTTCAGGCTCGTGAATATCATCGACACGTATTGCATTTTCCACATCAGCAGGATTCATGTTTCCGTTTTTAGTTTCAAGAGTCCTTAGCTGCACCCCCGCTATAACCGCAGATGCTCCTACCTCATGCAGCACTATGTG
>DOON01000231.1:0-457 GCA_003514865.1 Clostridiales bacterium | reverse complement strand
CATTGTAACAGTATCGCTTCTCAAGTCAATATATCTCATTTCACACACCTCTGTTGTTTAGATTTATTATATTAATAGTATATTATAATCCTTTCAATTTCAACATATTAATTGACATTTTTCTTCATATTGATTACCATGTATATATTCTATTATTTACAGGAGCATTATATGAGTGATTTAAGACATAATAAAATGGCTTCCGAATCCATGACAAAGCTTGTTGTTACCATGGCAATACCTCCTATTTTTTCAATGTTCATACAGGCAATGTACAACATTGTGGACAGCATATTTGTTGCAAAGACCGGAATGGAAGCATTGACGGCAGTTTCCCTTGCATTTCCGCTGCAGCAGATATTGGTGGCTTTGTTTGTAGGGACAGGAGCGGGGATTTCCTCTCTGATTTCGAGACGTTTAGGAGAAGGAAATTACGAGGACGCAAACAAGGCGGCAA
>DOON01000218.1 GCA_003514865.1 Clostridiales bacterium | reverse complement strand
AAAGATAGACGATGATATAGACGAGGCTGTAACATTTATAAAAACGGATATAGAGGGCAGAGAGGAGGAAGCTCTTCTGGGATGTTTGGAAGCTGCAATTTAATTCGTTTATAGCTAATATGTACCAAAGTAATTATAAATCATGGCAATATAAAAACCGGCTGTCGGTGATGTATGGTATCGCCGACAGCCGGAAAAAAATACTTATATTTTTATTCGACTTTTTATTACTTCCTTGACATGATGGATGAAATCATCATGGGCTTTTTCAACAAAGAACAGGGAAAGACCGCCCAGTCCTACGTGAGTCCCCACGGCAACTCCCATCTGCATTATATATATTTCACCTCGAAAATCGGTTTCGGTCTGAAACATTGCTTTTAATGTTTCGGCTCTGGAGATATCTGATGTATATCCTATAATGACAAAATTGGTCTGCTCATAGTCAACATTCCTTATAAATTCTTGGATATAATAATTATATACCTGTCTCATGCCGCGCTTTTTAGCCACAACGGCACCTTTCGTATTTTTCATGGACATTATGGGCTTTATATTAAGCACCTTGCCTATTAAGCCGCCTGAATTTGAGAGTCTGCCGCTGCGTATCAGGTTGTCCAGGTCGTCTACGGACAAAAAATGCTTGATCCTGTATTTTACTGTTTCGCAGTATTGTATTAGCTCCTCAAAATCGTAGCCCTGCTCAAGGAGCATGGCGCATTTCATTATGAGCCAGCCGCTTCCGTGGCTCATGGAAACGGAGTCAATTACCTCAAAGCGTATGTCTGATTGGGGATTCTGTTCGTAATATAGTTTTTTTGCCAGCAGTGCTCCCTGGTATGAGCCGCTTGTTCCGCTAGACATACAAATGCAGAGTATTTCGTCGCAGCCTTGCTCTATAGCCTCCTGAATACAGGCTATATATGATTCGGGGCTGGGCATAGATGTGGTGGGATGTGATTTATAGGTGTTTAAATTCTCGTAAAATTCATCGTTTGAAATATCAAATCTGTCTCGGTATTCGTTTCCATCAATGGTGATAATAAGTGGAGCCAGGCTAATATTGTATCTGTTCAATACACTGGGTGATAAATCACATGTTGAATCGGCCATTAATTTTATTTTCATCGCATACTCCTGCTTTGTCGTATAATAACTTTATTTTAACCTTAGGTTTTTATCATAATAGCATTATATTCGACAGTATTCAACATTTTTTGCAATAAATATGCATAACTTTATTTACCATCAATCAGCATTAATAAAAAAATTGGAACATATTTTAAATTTACCCAAATTTTTTGAAATATTTGCCGAATTATAGTAGGATAAGAGGAATATAAATTGCTTGATATTGGGGGACGTTCATGACGAAAAATACTTATCTAAGATGTATAGCAGCTCAGACAGCCATAATGCTCATTGTACTTATAACATTAATTTTTTTTCTTGCATTTCATCAATATTCTGAAAATAATCATCAATTGACAAATATAGGGCAGGCTGTTGCCTATTCTGTGCAGCAGCATATTTCACTTACTGAGGGCATACTGACTTCACTCGCATACAATTATGAAATAGACAGCGACATGGATAGTCAAAGGTTTGAAATTCTGGCGGAAAAGTATATTTCCGAAAATTCCGATATTCTTTTAATGCAGCATAAAAATAAGGAAACGGTCACTGACATGGTTTTTCCTCCGACATATGATAATACTATTGGGTTGTCACTGAAGGACCGTGACGAGGTGGAAGAGGCCGTCAATAAATCTATTCAAAACAGGATGATAACTGCAAACAATCCGTATATAATGAAAAATGCAGATGATTTGCTCGGGCTTATAATACGCTGTCCTCTTTATAAGGATGATGAATTTGACGGATTTTTTGTCGTTGTTTTTGATTTGAATTCATGCATTGACAGGGTGGTAAGGGAAGCGCTTCCGGAATCCTGCAGACTGAGCCTCTATGACAGCGAGGGACAAATATTCTGGTCAAACAGCAATACGCAGCTTAAAAATCCCTATGTCACACAAATTCCGGTCATGGACAATTACTGGACTATGAAACTGTTCAGGGTGAGAACACATATGGTGGCTTCAGAAATTTTAATGGTTATTATATCGATTTTGTTTTTGTTTATGACAGGTGTTCTTGCCTATGTGCAGCTGGATCTATTAAAGAAAAATAAAAATATTAAATCGCTCATGAAGCTCAGAAATGAGCTTGAGCGTGTGAAGGAAAGCTATACTCTCGCCCTGGACAGTGCAAACGACGCACTGTGGGAGTGGGACCTAATCACGGACGAGGTTATTACTTCGGACAAATGGGTGGATATCACGGGTAATGAACCGGTGGGAAGCGGCTTTAAGGCTATTATGAACGAGAATGCAATTCACCCTGACGACTATCAAAGGATTCTCGATATTTTTGAAAGATGCCTCGACGGAACCACTGACGAATTTTACAGTGAATACCGCATAAAGGACAGCTTCGGTAATTACACATGGGTCCAGAACAAGGGCAAGGTTTATTTTGACGACGAGGATATTCCCGACAAGGTTGCAGGAGCCGTATCCAACATAGAGGAAAGGAAGCAAAAGGAATCAAAAATTGAATATCTTGCATTCTATGATATACTCACAGGTCTTCCTAACAAGATGCAATTTTTGAGCATGCTCGAAAAAACCTTGAAATATATTGAAAAGAGCACGAATTTATACTCAATTCTCATGCTCGATTTAGATAATTTCAAGGTTCACAATGATTTGTTCGGACTTGAATTTTGCGACAATCTGCTGGAGCATATAGGAGCCAGGCTTTCAGAGACCGTGGGTCAGGAAAATATGGTGGCAAGATTCAGCGGAGATGAATTTTTAATTCTAATTGCAGATGAAACTGGTACTTCTGGTGTAGAGGATATGTGCAAAAATATAATGGATATCTTTGCCTCACCATTTGCTATTATGAATAAATCAGTCTATCTCACCGCAAGCATAGGTGTAGTTTACAAGCTTGAAAGCAGCCAATCGGCAAATGAGGTTATAAGAAATGCTGATACTGCCTTAAACAAGGCAAAGGAGAGAGGGAAAAACCAGTACTGCTTTTATGATTGTCTTATGCATGAGGAAATACTTAGAAAGTCCAAGGTAGAGGCATGCATAAGAGAAGCGATTAAGAATGATTCCTTCATTATTTACTACCAGCCTCAGCAGGATTTGCACAGCGGTAAAATCAGGGGAATAGAGGCATTGGCAAGGCTGAAATCGGAAGAGCTTGGAATGATTTCGCCCATTGAATTTATTGAGATTGCAGAATATACAGGGCTAATTGTTCCCCTAGGCAGCTGGATGCTTAAAAATGCGTGTATTCAGGGGAAGACATGGATTGACAGAGGCTTCAGAATAGGGAAGCTATCTGTGAATATATCGATAAACCAGCTGCGTGACGTGAATTTTTGCAATTTTGTGAAAGAGGGTCTGCTT
>DOON01000106.1:9525-9823 GCA_003514865.1 Clostridiales bacterium | reverse complement strand
TAGGTAAGAACGGCAGTTTTCAGGCTGACAAAGTTATTCTTGCCACAGGTGGCAAGGCAAGCCCCCAGCTGGGTTCTGACGGTAAGGGATACGATATTGCCAAGAGTTTCGGTCATAAAATAGTTGAAACATTTCCGGCACTTGTGCAGCTTAAGCTTGAAGGAAAGTATTTCAAAAGAATATCAGGCATAAGATTTGACGGAAAAGTCAAGGGATTCACCGATAAAGGAGTTGTACGTGAGGACGAAGGCGAAATCCTGTATACTGAATACGGAATATCGGGGCCTCCGATTCTTTC
>DOON01000106.1:8744-9444 GCA_003514865.1 Clostridiales bacterium | reverse complement strand
AAAAGAACAAGGTATTTGTAGCGGTGGATATGTTTCCCCATACCACACAGGTGGAGCTTTATGACATATTGAGCGAAAGGTTCGGCAGGATTGGCTACAAAAGCATTGAGGACGGACTTATAGGATTTATAAATAAAAACCTCATACCTGTTGTTCTCATGGAAGCAGGCTTTGAAGACCTCAAGAAAAAATGCGGAAAATTAAACAAGAAAGAAATATATAAAATAATAGACATTCTTAAAGGATGGAAATTTGAAGTTACCGGACATAACACGTGGCAGCAGGCGCAGTCTACTGCAGGTGGAGTGGATATGTCTGAGGTAAATCCTAAGACCCTTGAATCAGCAAAGGTAAGGGGACTGTATTTATCGGGCGAGCTGCTTGATGTGGACGGCGATTGCGGTGGATTTAACCTTCAGTGGGCATGGAGCTCAGGATATACGGCCGGATATTTTAGTTCAGTAGTATAGGAGAAAGGATACATTATGAAAAAGTTTTTAGAGAAAATTTTTGGTTCCTACAGTGACAAAGAAGTTAAAAGATTAGAGCCAACTGTTGACAGAATACTGTCCATGGAAGGTGAGATGGCTGCACTGAGCGACGAACAGCTGAGAGCAAAGACTGCAGAGTTCAAGGAAAGGCTTGCAAACGGAGAAACAAAGGATGATATACTCCCGGAAGCATTTGCTGTTGTAAGAGA
>DOON01000106.1:2860-8570 GCA_003514865.1 Clostridiales bacterium | reverse complement strand
GGCAAAGCGTGACTGCGAATGGATGGGCAAGGTTCACAATTTCTTAGGTCTTTCGGTGGGCTGTATTGTCCACGGAATAACTAAGGAAGAAAGAACCAGAGCATACCAGAGTGACATAACATACGGAACAAACAATGAATTTGGATTCGACTATCTGAGAGATAACATGGTAATCCGCAAGGAAGAAATGGTTCAGAGAGATTTGAGCTACTGCATCATAGACGAGGTTGACTCTATATTGATAGACGAGGCGAGAACTCCTTTGATTATTTCCGGCGAGGGAGACAAATCAACAAACCTTTATNNTTCATGGGCGACGTGGATGAGGATGAAACCGTAGATTTCATAGTTGATGAAAAGGGCAAGAACGTAACCCTGACTGCCCGAGGAATATCAAAGGCTGAGAGATTTTTCAACCTTGAAAACCTTGCGGACCAGGAAAACATGGAAATACCACATCACATTAATCAGGCCCTGAAGGCTCACAATACAATGAAGAGAGATATCGACTACATTGTTAATGACGGAGAGGTTCTGATTGTAGATGAGTTTACCGGACGTATAATGTACGGAAGAAGGTATTCAAACGGTCTGCATCAGGCCATAGAGGCAAAGGAAAGAATAGAGGTTCGAAAAGAATCCAAAACCCTTGCAACAATTACGTTCCAGAACTACTTCAGAATGTACAAGAAGCTTTCCGGTATGACTGGTACTGCAAAAACAGAGGAAAATGAGTTCAGAGAAATTTACGGCGTGGATGTTATTGAGATACCCACAAATAAAGAGGTTGTAAGAAAAGATTTTGAAGATGTGGTATACAAGGGTGAAGAAGGAAAATACAATGCCGTTATAAAGGAAATTATAGAAAGACACAGCACAGGACAGCCAATACTTGTTGGCACAATTTCAATAGAAAAATCTGAGCTTTTAAGTAAGTTTCTTAAAAAGCAGGGAGTTAAGCACGAGGTGCTGAACGCAAAGCAGCACGAAAAGGAAGCTGAAATAGTTGCTCAGGCAGGACGTTTCGGAGCTGTTACCATTGCCACAAACATGGCAGGTAGAGGAACAGACATTGTGCTTGGAGGAAATCCTGAGTTTCTTGCAAAGCATAAGATGAAGCAAAAAGGCTTTTCTGAAGAGCTGATTTCTCAGGCGGACGGCTTCAACGAAACAGCTGATGAGGAAATACTTGAAGCAAGAAAGACATACAAGGAATATCTTGAGCAGTCCAAGAATGACCTTGCAGACGAGCAGCAGAGAGTTCGTGATGCAGGAGGACTTCATATAATAGGCACAGAGCGTCATGAATCAAGACGTATCGACAATCAGCTGAGAGGNNTGCCGGTGACAAGGTGAGGTCCATTATAGAGACTCTGAAAATGCCAGAGGATGAGCCTCTGGAAGCAGGAATGCTCACAAGAACCATAGAGACTGCACAGTCCAGAGTTGAAGGCAGAAACTTCGATATAAGAAAGCATGTTCTCCAGTATGATAATGTAATGAACAAGCAGAGAGAGGTTATATACAACGAAAGAAGAAGAGTTCTTCTGGGAGAGGATTTAAAAGAATATATAACCAATATGGTTGAAGGTCTTATAGACAGCGGGCTGCAGACATATACAACAGATGAAAGATATTCCGACAACTGGGATATAGAAGGATATACAAAATATATTGCAGAAACATTCTCCGTGCTCATAAGCTTTGAAGGAGAAAGCAAGGAAAACATAACAAAGGAAATGATGAAGCAGCGTGCATCAGATGCTGCGAACAGGCACTATGCAAGGCAGGAAGATGAGTTCGGAGCGGATGTATTCAGAGAGGTTGAAAGAATAGTGCTTCTCAGAAATGTTGATACAAAATGGATTGACCACATAGATGCCATGGACCAGCTGAGACAGGGAATCGGGCTTCGCGCCATAGGAAACGAAGACCCAGTGAGAGCTTACCAGGTGGAAGGCTTTGATATGTTTGAANNATGGTTGACCTAGGTGGAGGCAAACCTCAGCCTGTTGTGAAGAAAGATAAAAAAGTGGGCAGAAATGATCCGTGCCCATGCGGAAGCGGCAAAAAATATAAAAAGTGCTGCGGAGCAGGCGAAGAATAGAATAAATGTGAATGTTAGAATAAATAAGAACAAGAGGGAGTTGATATATTGGTAGATTTGTACGAGGTTACGGAAAATCTTAAGAGATTTAATGAAATATTAAACGAGGTCGGTGGTTCACTTTGACCTGGCAAAATTAGAAGAAGAAAATATTTTGCTTGAATCTGAAATGCAGGAGCCTGATTTCTGGAACAACCAGGAAAGAGCTCAAAAGGTGTCCCAAAAACTTAAGCATAATACGGACAGAATAAGCGAATATAAAAGTCTGAAGCAGCAGGTTGAGGAGCTGGAATTGTTTGCGGAAATGATTCGCGATGAAGATGATGAAAGTCACATGCCTGAGCTCAGAAAAAACATGAGCGATGTGGGCGCACTTTTGGAGGACGCCCGCATAGTGGCTCTTTTGAGCGGTGAGTTTGACAAGAACAGCGCCATATTGTCAATTCATGCCGGAGCGGGCGGTACGGAGGCACAGGACTGGGCAGACATGCTTTATCGCATGTATACAAGGTGGGTTGAGTCGCGGGACTATCGTCTGACAGTGCTGGATATTCTTCCAGACACAGAGGCCGGAATAAAAAGCGTGACTATGCTGGTTGAGGGAGAAAATGCCTACGGGTACTTGAAATCAGAAAAAGGTGTTCATCGTTTAGTGCGCATATCGCCCTTTGATTCGTCAAACCGCCGTCATACATCTTTTGCTTCCGTTGATGTTACACCGGAGATAGAAGATGATGATGATATAGAAATCAATGAATCTGACATAAGGGTTGATACCTACCGCTCAAGCGGTGCCGGCGGCCAGCACGTAAATACCACCGACTCCGCAATACGCATAACCCACATACCTACGGGAGTGGTTGTTTCATGCCAGAATCAAAGATCTCAGCACAGCAACAGAGAAACTGCCATGAGGATGCTTAAATCAAAGCTTGTTGAAATAAAGCAGATGGAAAATAAGGAAAAGATTGAGGATATTCAGGGTAAGTACAATCAGATTGCGTGGGGAAGCCAGATACGCTCTTATGTATTCCATCCATACAGCATGGTTAAGGATCACCGAACAAATGCGGAAACAGCCAATGTGCAGTCCGTAATGGACGGAAATCTGGATATGTTTATGAATGAGTATCTTAAAATGAAATCGCTGGAGCAGCTGGGGAAATAAAGCGGCAATAATAGTTAACAAGGGAGAAAGTAATGATAGATATAAATAAAATTTTATGTGAAGAGTTTAATGTCAAGCCTTTTCAGGTGGAAAACACCGTAAGCCTCATTGACGAAGGAAATACAATTCCTTTTATTGCACGTTACCNNACATGTATGAGAGGCTTATTTATCTGAGAAACTTAGAGGCTCGCAAGGAAGAGGTTATACGCCTCATTGAAGAGCAGGGCAAGCTTACAGATGAGCTGAAGGATGAAATACTCAATGCGGATGTTATGCAGAGAGTTGAGGACTTGTACAGACCATTCAAGCAGAAAAAGTCAACAAGGGCTTCAAAAGCAAAAGAAAAAGGACTTGAGCCTTTGGCGGCTATCATCCTTGCTCAGAATATAACAGAGGGCAATTTAGAAGAAATAGCAAAGCCATTCATAGATGAAGAAAAAGGCGTTAAAAATGTAAAAGAAGCATACGAAGGAGCCTGCGACATAATAGCTGAAATGGTTTCTGACAATGCAGATTACAGAAAGCACATCAGGGAAATTTACATAGCAGACGGAATACTGACATCAGAAGCAACTGATGAGGAAGAAAAAACTGTGTACGAAATGTACTACAAGTTTGAGGAAGCAATAAATAAGGTTGCAAATCACAGAATACTTGCCATAAACAGAGGTGAGTCTGAAAAGAAACTCAAAGTCAAGCTTAAAACTCCGGACGACAAAGTCATAAATTATTTAAAATCAAAGGAAATTACAAACGAATCGGCAATAACAGCCTCTTATTATAATTCTGCCATTGAGGACAGCTACAAGCGTCTCATAGCTCCGTCCATCGAAAGAGAAGTAAGGAATATACTTACTGAAAGAGCCGAAGAAGAGGCAATTAAGGTTTTTGGAAAGAATACGAAAAATCTTCTGATGGTTCCTCCTGTAAAGGATATCAGGATTCTTGCGGTAGACCCTGGCTTCAGAACAGGGTGCAAGCTGGCTGTGCTTGACGGAACTGGGAAGTTCCTTGACCAGGGAGTTATATACCCAAGCGAGCCTAAAAATGAAGTTGAAAAATCTCAGAAAATAATGGCGGGGTTAATAGACAAATATGATGTAAATGTAATAACCATAGGAAACGGTACTGCATCAAGGGAAACGGAACAGGTTGTTGCAGATATGATTCCAAAGCTGAATAAAAAGGTTACATATACAATAGTGAGCGAAGCGGGAGCATCTGTTTACTCGGCTTCAAAGCTCGCACAGGAAGAGTATCCAGATTTGGACGTTACAATAAGAGGAGCCATATCCATAGGCAGGAGGCTACAGGACCCGTTGGCTGAGCTTGTAAAAATTGACCCGAAAAGCATAGGAGTTGGTCAGTACCAGCACGACGTCAATCAGACGAAGCTTGGTCAGGAGTTGGACGGTGTGGTAGAGGACTGCGTAAATAGCGTGGGGGTTGATTTGAACACCGCATCAACGGCACTTTTGCAATATGTATCAGGCGTTTCAAAGACTATTGCTAAGAATGTAGTTAAGTACAGGGAAGAAAACGGAAAATTCACTGACAGAGCGGAGCTTATGAAAGTTAAGCAGCTTGGAGAAAAGGCATTTGAACAATGTGCCGGCTTCCTGAGAATAGCCGGAGGAAGCAACCCTCTTGACAAGACTGCTGTTCACCCAGAATCCTACGATATAGCCCTAAACCTCCTCAATAGGTTAGGATATACTCTGGAAGACATTGAGACCGGAAATTTAAGAGATATCAATGAAAGAATAATGAAGGTCAAGGTTGCGGAAAGCAAAAATGTACAGATGACCTCAAAAAATTCAAGACTTAAAGGCCTTGAAGCACTTGCTCAGATAAACTTCAAGGAAGAAAAGAAGCCTGCAAGAGAAAAGATAAAGGAAAGAATTAAGGTTCTGGCAGATGAGCTTAATATAGGAGTTCCTACGCTTACAGATATTATAGAAGAGCTTAAAAAGCCGGGCAGAGACCCAAGGGACGAAATGCCAAAGGTTGTGTTCAGAAGCGATGTTATGAAGATGGAGGACATGGAGGTTGGCATGAAGCTTACAGGGACTGTAAGAAATGTTGTTGACTTCGGTGCATTCGTTGATATAGGAGTGAAGCAGGACGGTCTCGTTCACCTTTCAGAAATGAGTGATAAATATGTGAAGAATCCCATGGAGGTAGTGCAAGTGGGAGATACGGTCAACGTGACTATTATCAGCATAGACAAGGAAAGACAGAGAATAGGTCTGAGCATGAAAAGCAAAAAAAATTAGGGGAAACATGATGATTGATACAGTAATATTTGATTTTGACGGAACTTTAGCAAATACAAACCAAATGATATTGAATTCCTTCAGGCATATTTATTCAATTTTCCGCAAGGAAGAATGCGATGAAAGGTATGTCATGAGCACGTTCGGCGAGCCTTTG
>DOON01000106.1:0-2844 GCA_003514865.1 Clostridiales bacterium | reverse complement strand
TGACTCAAAATTTGATATGGAATGTGCGCTCAACGCCGGTGTAACATCAGTGCTTGCAGGCTGGCAGCAGGACTCCCACGAGCTTGCTCACGTGTATAATATTGTACACGTGCTTAAAAAAATGTGGGATTTAACAAATATAATAAAATAATAAGGTTAGCGTAAAAGTTAAATAAACCCTCTATAAGATAGAATTTTATTTTGAGGGTTTATTTTTTATTACAAAAATAAGTTAATAGCTTACTATAAGTTACTCACAATGACGAATAAATAAAAATACGAAAAAGTGTATTAAAATCTCATTTTGCACTTGCATTTTTTCTTTATAGGTATTATTATCTTAAACATGAATATATTTTTATAAATATGATGAATTATTCAAGGAGGAGAAAAAATGTACTATTCAGAGAAACAGAAAGGCATTAAAAAGTCGATTATTTCGCTGGCAATAATATTTATGATGCTTGTATCCATGGCTGTTGTGCCTGTGGAAGCAGCAGTCGTGCCGGCAATAGACTTTAAAAATGTAACGGGAGAGGGAAAGGATGCAATTTCCTTGTCTGATAAAAGAAACTTTGAGGCTGTTCTTGTTACAGACGGCAGCATATCTCCAGACGAGGTGGTATGGGCCATGGTGAGAAAAGCGGGAGCTCAGGATGAGAAGATATTTCCTCATAAGTATCTGGGAGGTAAGCTTGAAGACTGGAAGGTTTGGAATACTCAAAAGCCTTATTTCACGAACGTAGCTACAGAGAAATATTCCGTGGACGGAAAAGATGCGCTGAAGCTTTCATTTTCAACAGAGTATTTTCTTGATGTAAACAGAGTTGACAGCCCGAGAGGCAACCGAAATGTTATTTTGGACCATACGGGAGATTTTACCCTTACATGCAGTGATTTGTCGGGAAAAATACTTGGACAGGCGACTGTTAAGGTGAATCCATATGATGACTACAGAACACACAAGGAGCTTGAAGAGGAGCTTCTGGATGCTAAGGCAAAGGCCGATACAATCAATGGACTGTACATAGATGTTTTATCAGTTGGAAAATCAACTCAAGGATATGACATGCCATATGCGGTTATATCTGACAGCAAGGCATCAGTAGAAAACTATCATAAGCAGAACAAGCTTGCACAGGAAGACCCTGATGCTTTTATTAAAAAAATAAATTCAGGTGCTGATTATAAAATACCTGTATTATACAGCAACATTCATGCAGACGAAAACCCTGGAGTTGATGCTCCAATAAATTTTATATGGGACATTGTTAACAGCTTTGAAAATGGCGGTAAAATAACCTACAATATTTTAACCGGATTTACACCGGAGGGTGAAAAGCAACTTAAGCTTGAGATGGAGCAGCA
The DNA here is from genome assembly GCA_003514865.1 of Clostridiales bacterium. The sequence continues at coordinate 1,476 of DOON01000106.1, read as the reverse complement.
AGGAATACACTGGTCAGAACTAATTAAGGACCACGTTACGGGATTGGGATTTATAAAGGCTGGAAATAAGACATCCGGACCTGTGGATTTAGAGAAATACTATACAGTTGAAAGCTATACGCTTGACGTAAATGAGCTTTTGGACAATATAATATTCATTGTGGTTCCTTCGGAAAATGCTGATGGCAGGACTAATAACGTGAGACAAAACGGGAACGGATTTGATCTTAACCGTGATAATATGTTCCAGACGCAGATAGAAACTCAAAATATGACGAAGCTCATAGCAGAATGGAACCCGACTACAATGATTGAGCTTCACGGCTTTGTAAGCGGTTACCAGGTGGAACCATGCTCACCTCCTCATGAACCGAATTTCGAATATGACCTATTTGCCGAAAACGGCATAAAAAGCGGTGAGGCGTTCGGAATAGGAGCAATTGCAAACAACAGTGATTTTAATAGCTATGTGATGGCTTTAAGAGATTATCTCGTATCTGATGAGAAAGGAAATCCTTACTGGCAGGAACCGTGGGATGATATGTCTACAAACTACACTCCGCAGTATTCCATGCTTCACGGAACAGTGGCTTTCACCATAGAGGTGCCTGCTGCAAACCAGGAGGCAACTAAATCCCTAGAGCACGGTCTCATACATCACGGAGCATATGTGATGGAAAACAAGGATGCTTTCTATAAAAATCAGCTTACAGGCTGGGCAAGAGGAATTAAGAATATTGATGAGCCTGCCATAAGAGACTGGTATGTGGATGTGAACGACAATATAGGAGCGGAAGCTGAAATTTTCCGTCCTAAATATGACGGAAACAATAACTTCTTCCCTGAGTGCTACATTATACCTCTTGACGGTAAAAACCAGAGCAATATAGAAGCGGCCTATGCAATGCAGAAGTTCCTCCTTGACAACGGAGTTAAGGTACACAGCCTGAACAAGGATGTAACATTTGGAGGAACCACATATTCAAAGGGTTCAATGGTGGTAAGCATGTACCAGGCTAAGCGTAATGTAGCCAACGGAGCTTTGTACGACGGTATATTAATAACTGCATGGCCTGACTTATACTCAGAGCCCATAACTGCCTTTGGTGAAATGAGAGGCTTTGACTACACGGCCATTGACACAAAAGGGCTTGTTAAGGACAACATGCTCACCGAAATAAAGGTGCCACAGACAGCAAAGACATGCTTTACCGGGGAGACAGGCGGCGAGGTAATTATAGATAACGCCTCTGTTGCTGCAATAGCTATGGTAAATAAGATGCTTTCGGACGGAATTAAGGTTGGATTTATTGCAGAAGGCGATTACAATGGGGATTTTGTTGTATCATACGGAAACTTTATGAAATATCAGGATAAATTTATTGTTAAGGCAACAGGGGTAAAATCTATAGCAGGTGCACAGACAATTAAAAAGCCATCAATATACATTCCAGGATTTGCGGGAGATTATTCCGT